>DATIUU010000063.1:0-3249 GCA_035466635.1 Woeseiaceae bacterium | reverse complement strand
AAGGACCTGTTGCGCTATTTCGGACGCAGGGACGGGCAGGACGTGCCGATACGCAAGCTGCTGCGCCCCGCTGCCGTGCTTCCCGAGTCGAAGCGCCTGAACGCGCTGCTGAAGGAATTCCGCGCCAGCCACAACCACATGGCGATCGTCGTCGACGAGTACGGCGGTGTCTCCGGTCTCCTGACGATCGAGGACGTCCTCGAGGAAATCGTCGGTGAGATCGACGACGAGCACGACCCGGAAGAGGATGCCTTCATCCGCCCCGAAGGCGACCGCAACGGCCGGCCCTGTTACGCCGTTCGCGCCCTGACGCGCATCGAGGACTTCAACGAGTTCTTCGAGTGCGAACTCAGCGACGAGGAATACGACACCGTCGGCGGTCTCGTGATGCATGAGCTCGGCCGTCTGCCGCGGCGCGGGGAGAGTATCGAGTACGGCGGTTTCGAATTCTCGGTGACCAAGGCCGACAAACGCCGCATCGGCGCCCTGCGCGTGCAACGGCTCGCAGTCTGACCCCCGTGGAACTGCGCGGGTCAGTCTTTCAGTGGCCGGCGGACCGGCCGTGGACGAGCCGGGGAATCCTGTTCCTGCTCGGCTGCCTGATGACCACGGCGTTCGCGCCGTTCGGGCTGTCGCTGCTGGTACCCGTCCTGCTGCTGCCGCTGCTCTACGTCTGCCTGAGCGTATCGCCGCGCGACGCGGGATGGCTGAGCTTCTTTTTCGGCTTCGGCCTGTTCCTGTCGGGCACCTACTGGATCTACATCTCGGTCGTCGTCTTCGGTCAAGCGCCGCCATGGATAGCGCTGGTGCTGATGCTGGGCCTGGTCCTCATCATGTCGGCCTGGTTGTTCGCGGCGGGCTGGCTCATCAGCCGCTTTGCCGGGGGCGAGCCATGGCTGCTGTTGCTGGTGGCGCCCGCAACCTGGGTCTTCATCGAGTGGCTGCGCGGCTGGGTGCTGACGGGGTTCCCCTGGCTCGCCATCGGCTACAGCCAGGTCGACTCGCTGCTCGCGGGCTGGGCGCCGGTCATCGGCGTCTACGGCGTGTCGTTCATGGCCATGCTCGGCACGACAGCGATACTCGTCGCGATCATGACCGAAGGCCGGCAGCGCGCGATCGCGATCGCGATCCTCGTGCTGCCGCCCCTCGGCGGCGGCATTCTCAAGTTCGTCGAGTGGACCGAACCGAAGGGTTCGCAGGTAGAGAGCACGATCGTGCAGGCGGGAATTTCGCAGGCGGAGAAGTGGCTGCCCGAGCGGCTGCAGCCGACGCTCGAGTTCTACCGCGACGCGGCCGCCCGGGCGGCGGGCAGCGAGCTCGTCGTGTGGCCGGAAGTCGCCGTGCCGGCGCTGGACGATCGGGTCAAGCCCTACATCGCGGCGTTGCAGGCGGACACCCGCGGCAGCGGGCGCAGCATCGTCTTCGGCATCCTGGAACGCGACGATAGCCGCGGCGAGGCCAGGATCTACAACAGCGTGATGCTGGTGTCGGGCGACCGCCGCCAGACGTACCGCAAGCGGCATCTGGTCCCGTTCGGCGAGTACTTCCCGGTGCCGGCCAGGGTGCGCGAGTGGATGCGCATGATGAGCCTGCCGCACAACGACCTCGCGGCGGGTGCCGACGTCCAGCCCCTGCTGCAAGCCGGCAACGGCGAGCAACTGGCGGTCGCGATCTGTTACGAGGATGCCTACGGGGCGGAACAGCTCTACGCGCTGCCCGCCGCATCCATCCTGATCAACGTCAGCAACGACGCATGGTTCGGAGACTCGATCGCGCCCCACCAGCACCTCCAGATCGCACGTATGCGGTCCCTCGAAGTCGGCCGCCCGGCGATCCGCGCGACCAATACCGGCATCAGCGCGTTCATCTCCCACACCGGCAAGGTCCTCGAGTACGGCGCGCAGTTCGAGCCCGTGATCCTGACCATGGACGTGCAGCCGCGGTCCGGCAGCACGCCCTACGCGCGCACCGGAAACCTGCCGGTCATCGGGCTGTGCGTGCTGGTCATCGGCGTCTTCTGGGCGCGCGGCCGCGCCCGACTGTAAGCCCTGCCATGCGCCGGGATTCGCCCCGCGGGCTGCTGCGCACGCGGGCGCGTTGCTGTACGCTTGCCCGTCTCGATCACAGCACGGAAATGCACCGGCAATGAGTACGCCTTACAACCCCGAAACCGTCGAGAAAGCCGCCCAGGACCACTGGCAGGAATCGCGCTGCTTCGAGGTGCTCGAAGATCCCGACAAGGAGAAATTCTACTGCCTGACGATGTTCCCCTACCCGAGCGGCAAGCTTCACATGGGACACGTGCGGGTATTCACGATCAGCGACGTGATCGCCCGGTATCAACGCATGCAGGGCAGGCACGTGCTGCAGCCGATGGGCTGGGACGCCTTCGGCATGCCCGCGGAAAACGCGGCCATCAAGCGCGGCGTGCCGCCGGCCGAGTGGACGTACAACAACATCGACGACATGCGCGACCAGTTGCGGCGTCTCGGCTATGCCTACGACTGGACGCGCGAGGTGACGACCTGCCGCCCGGAATACTATCGCTGGGAGCAGTGGCTGTTTACCAGGATGTTCGAGAAGGGCCTCGTCTACCGCAAGAACTCGGTGGTGAACTGGGACCCGGTCGACCAGACCGTGCTTGCGAACGAGCAGGTGATCGACGGCCGCGGCTGGCGTTCCGATGCCCTGGTCGAGCGGCGCGAGATTCCGCAGTGGTTCATGAAGATCACCGCCTACGCCGACGAGCTGCTCGAAGGTCTCGACAACCTGCCCGGGTGGCCCGAGTCCGTGAAGACCATGCAACGGAACTGGATTGGGCGCTCCGAGGGCGTCGAGCTTTCGTTCGACGTCGAGGGAGAGCGCGAGCCGCTGGTCGTGTATACGACGCGCCCGGACACGCTGCTCGGCGTCACCTACATGGCGGTTGCCGCCGAGCACCCGCTGGCTGCGAAAGCAGCGGCGGAGAACCCGGCAATCGCGGCCTTCATTGACGAGTGCAGGAAGTCGCACGCAGCGGAAGCCGCTCTCGAAACGATGGAGAAAAAAGGCATGGCGCTCGGCATCGACGCCGTGCATCCCATCTCGGGCGGGCCGGTGCCGCTGTGGGTCGCGAACTTCGTGCTGATGAGCTACGGCACCGGCGCGGTGATGGCGGTGCCGGGGCACGACGAGCGTGACTGGGAGTTCGCGAAAAAGCACGGCCTGCCGATCAAACAGGTCATCGCGCCCGCGGACGGCACCGCGATC
>DATIUU010000062.1:0-2823 GCA_035466635.1 Woeseiaceae bacterium | reverse complement strand
CCGAACTGCCGGCACAGGAGCCGCGTTGCGCCGTCGTGTTCGAAGTGCCACGGCGGCCGCCGCGTGATGCGCACACCGGCGCCGAAACGGCGCGCGTCGACCTGGTCTTCGTCGACGATGAGCTCGGCCGGCCGCAGGCGTTCGAGTTCGCCGGCGACGGCCTCGCCGTCGGCCACTTCCGTGAGCCGGAAGCGGCCGCCCGCGAGATCCAGCCACGCGAGACCGATGCCCTCGCCATCGACGTACATCGCCGCCACCAGGTTGTCGCGGCTTTCGGACAACAGGGCTTCGTCGGTGAGCGTTCCCGGCGTCACGACGCGCGTGACCTGGCGTTCGACGGGCCCCTTGCTGGTCGCGGGATCCCCGACCTGCTCGCAGATAGCGACCGACTCGCCCTTGCGCACGAGTTTCGCGAGATAGCTCTCGGCGGCGTGGTAGGGCACACCCGCCATCGGGATCGGGTTGCCGGCTGACTTGCCGCGCGAGGTCAGGGTGATGTCGAGCAGCGCCGCGGCGCGTTTGGCGTCGTCGTAGAACAGTTCGTAGAAGTCGCCCATGCGGTAGAAAACGAGCATATCCGGATACTCGCTCTTGATCGCCAGGTACTGGCGCATCATCGGGGTGTGAACGGGGCTGACTTCCATATTATTCTTCTCGGCCATGAAAATACTGCATGTGGAAACCGGGCGCCATCTCTATGGTGGGCCGCAGCAGGTGATCTATCTCGCCCGGGCGCTGCGTGACCTCGGCCACGACAACCTGATCGTCTGCCCGCCCGGGTCGGGCATCGACAACGCGGCGCGCGCCGCGGCCCTGCCGGTACGCAACCTGTTCTGCGCCGGCGATCTCGATCTGCCGTTCGCCTACCGGCTCACGCAGTTCATCGGCCAGGTCAAGCCCGATATCGTGCATTGCCACAGTCGGCGCGGCGCCGACGTGCTCGGCGGACTCGCGGCGAGTTTCGCCGACGTCCCCGCCGTCGTCTCGAGACGCGTCGACAACACCGAGATGCGGCTCGTCGCCGCGCTCCGCTACCGGCCGTTCAGAAAGGTGATCGCGATATCGGAGGCCATCGCGCGCGAGTTGCGGGATCGCGGTGTCGAGGAGGAGCGGCTGGCCGTCATACGCAGCGCGGTCGACGTCGATCGCTTCGCGCAGCGCGCCGACTGCACGGGGTTTCGCAGGCAATACGGCGTGCCCGACGGAGCGCTGCTGATCGCTGCCGCCGGCCAGTTGATCCCGCGCAAGGGGCATCGCTACCTGTTGCAGGCGGCCGCGGAACTGCGCGCCGACCACGCCGGGTTGCGCGTGCTGATTTTCGGGGAAGGGCAACTGCACGGCCAGCTGCAGGCGCAGGCAGAGTCCCTCGGCATCGCGGACATCGTTACGCTGGCCGGCTTTCGCGAGGACCTCGACGACTACGTCGGCTGCTTCGACATCTTCGTGCACCCGGCGCTCGCGGAAGGGCTGGGCGTGGCCGCGCTGAAAGCCGCGGCGGCCGGCGTGCCGGTCGTCGGTTTCGCGGCCGGCGGACTCGCGGAGGCCGTCGTGCACGGCGAGACCGGCCTCCTGGTGCCGCCGCAAGATGCGGGTGCCCTGCGCGCGGCGATCGCCGCGCTGATGGCGGACGAGGCCCTGCGGACCCGCCTCGGCAGCGCGGGGCGGAAAAGAATGCAGGACGACTTCTCGATCGCTACGATGGCGCAGAAGCACGTCGCGCTGTACGAGTCCGTGATCAATGCCTGAGGATCCCGCCATCCATGAACTGGCGAGTACGCTGGTCGCGGAACTGAATCGCAACAAGAAGGCCGTGGTGACCGCGGAATCCTGTACCGGGGGATGGCTCGCCAAGGCGCTGACCGACGTGCCGGGGAGTTCCGGCTGCTTCGGCTACGGCATCGTCAGCTACAGCAACGGTGCAAAGGAATCGATGCTGGGCGTGCACAACCGGACGCTGGCCGAGCACGGCGCCGTGAGCGAAGCCGTGGTGCGGGAAATGGCAGAAGGCGCATTGCGGCTCAGCGGCGCGGACATCGCCGTTGCCGTCAGCGGCGTCGCCGGCCCGGACGGCGGCAGTGACGAGAAGCCGGTCGGCACGGTATGGTTCGCATGGTCGATGCGGCGACCCGGGGGGGTTACGACCGACACCGACCTGCGGCGCTTCGAAGGCAATCGCGAGCGCATTCGCATGCAGACGGTAATACACGGCCTGAAGGGCGTACGGGGGCGGCTGCCGATATGACCACGAAGCGCATTTTTTTCGCACTCTGGCCGGACGACCGGCAACGTGACCGCCTGCGCGACCAGATCAGACCGCTCGCGAAGCTGGTCGAAGGACAGGTGGACTATCGAGGCGACTGGCACGTGACCACGGCGTTCATCGGCAGTTTTCCGGAGGCCGACATACCCGGGCTGCTGGCGCGGGCCGCAGAGATCCCGGTCGAACCGTTTCGGCTGCGTTTCGACCGGGTCGAGTTCTGGCCGCGACCGAAAGTCGCGTCCTTGGTTGCGCCGACGGTGCCGCCCGAACTGCAGCGGCTCGTCGATGCGCACAACGCCCTGCTCGCGGATTACGGCGTCGCGTTCGAGGACCGGACCTACCGGCCGCACATCACCGTGGTGCGGCGGGCCCGGCCGTTCGAGACCCAGCGCCTCGCGCAACCGGCCGTGGTCGACTGGACGGGTTTCGAACTGGTCGAGTCGGTGTCGCAGCCGGGCGGCGCGACCTACCACCCGCTGAAACAATAGCTTCGGCGTGAAAGCTCGTTATTACCCAAAGTGCCCGGAATCAAAGACTGCGCCCCTGTTGGGTTTCGGGCATAA
>DATIUU010000061.1:0-1846 GCA_035466635.1 Woeseiaceae bacterium | reverse complement strand
CGTGGATTCCGTCGTAACCTCCGCGACGCCATACTCGGCCGCGCCGGTGTAAGCCTCTATGACGTCCTCCATCAGCGACCGCTTGAGCTTCATGCTCTCGGCGAGCGGCTGCGTGAGCTGCACGACCTCGAATCGCTTGCGGATCGGTTCGGCGAGCCGCACCGATGCTTTCGCGGCCAGGAAGCGGGTCCGGTCCGTGCGCTCTGCGCCGGCGCGTGCGTCGACGTCGATGATGTCGTTCAGGCGTGCCGTCACCTCGGCGCCGTTACCCTGGGCTTCCGCAATCTCGAGCAGGCGGTAACGGGCTTCGATGGACTCGGACAACGGGTCCGGATAACGCGCCACGATGTCCTCGAGCACGCGCTTCTCGCTCGCGACGATGCCGCCTGCCTCGTAGAGCTCGGCGGCTTTCCAGAGCGCCTCGCGGCGCACCGCGTCGCTGCTGCCCTCGGCAACCGCGATGCGCTCGAACTCGGCGGCGGCCTCGGTCGCCCGGCCGGTTTCCATGTAGGTAACGGCCAGCTTCTGTGCGATGTCGTCGGCGAATTCGCTGTCCGGGTAGTTCTTGCGGTATTGCTCGAGCATGCCCGTGGCGCGATCCCAGGCGGCCATGTTGATCAATGCGGCGGCCGCGTCGTACTCGGCGGTCGCACGGATGTTCGAGTCGGGGACGGCCTGGCCGAGCCGGGTGAAATGCGCCACCGCGGTCTCGAGATCGCCCGCGTCGCGCGCCTGCTCGCCCTGCTTGTAGATCGACGACGCGATGCGCTCCTTGACTTCATTCGTCGCCTCGGCGTCGTCGGCCGGCATCACGCTGCGCAGGCTGTAGTAAGCGGTCTCCGCCGCCGCGTAGTTGCCGAGGTCGAACTGCGAATGCGCGACCACGGTCCACGCCGTGCGTGCCAGCGGCGGCTCGACGGGCGGCTGCTTGGCGATCACGGTCTGGCCGACCGCGATCGCCAGGTCGAACTGGTTCTGTGCAAACAGGTCTTCGGCCACGGCCGTCAGCACCGCACCCGACTCCGGGTGCTCGGGATAGGTATCCGCGAAACGCAGGCCGCTGTCGAGATACTGCTGGTGCCATGCCACCTTCCCGGCACCCTGCAGCGACAATTCGTGCTGCCGGTAGGCAAGCAGCGCCGCGTAGCCCGCCTCTGCCGATTTCTCGTGCATCGGGTAGGCGTAGGCCGTGCGTTCGTACTCGGTCTTCGCCTCCGCATAGTCCTGGCTCTCGAACAGGATCTCGGCCAGCAGGAAGTTGGTGTTCGCGGTGTCTTCCTCGCCCGGGAAATAGGACAGGTACTTGCGATACCAGCGCGCCGCCTCCTGGTAGTCGCTGCGCTTGCCCCCCACCTGCGCTTCGGCGTGGTAGTACTGCGCGAGGTCGGTGAGGTTGGCCTTCAGGTGCGCCGCGACCGCAGTGTTCTGCTCGCGCGGGTTGCGCACCCAGAAATTGCCGTCCATGCCGTAGCGCTCGACGAAGCCTTTCTTGCCGTCGAGCACCAGGCTCGGGAAGCCGCCGCGCTTGTAGGCCTCGATCACTTCCACCTGCAACAGCGGCGCTTTCGGGTGGAACGGATCCTGGTCGACGAACGCACCGTAGGTTTCGGCGGCGTCGACGTAGCGCTCCTTGTCGAGATAAAGATCGCCGAGATTCATGTAGATCACGTACGCGTACTCGGGCTGTCCGCGTTTGCCGAAATACTTGTCGAGACTCTCGGCGCCCGACATGTACGAAAAACTCAGCGACAGGACGCGGAACGTATCCTCGACCAGCTCCTGTTCGGCGCGGCTGAGCGCCGCCAGCCGGTCTTCGCCGTCGCGCAGCTCCACACCCCCGAGCTTG
>DATIUU010000060.1:0-2497 GCA_035466635.1 Woeseiaceae bacterium | reverse complement strand
TCGCCTCCTGGACCTCGATCCCCTTTTGCCGCGCCTGGGCCACGAGCGCCTTCACGCGCGGATTCGCGCTGCGGTATTCCACGCAGACCCGGCGCACGTCGGCCTCGTCGGCCGCGAGCAGCTGCTCGACGGCACGCAGGCCGGTGACGTAGCCGGAGCGGCTCAACGCCGCCGCCCGGAGCGCTCTGGCCCGGTCTCGTCGCGCAGTGGCCGGAAATCGATGCGCCGCGTATCCATGTCGACGCGCTGCACCTGCACCCGCATCGGCTCGCCCAGGCTGTAACGCGTGCCGCTGCGCTCACCGACCAGCTGCTGGCGCCCGGCGTCGAATTTGAAGTAGTCGCTTTCCAGGCTGGTGACGTGCACCAGCCCGTCGATCTGCAGCTCCGGAATCTGCACGAACAGGCCGAAATTGGTGACGCCGGTTATGACGCCGGGGTAGTCCTCGCCCACGCGATCGAGCATGTACTGGCACTTGAGCCAGGCCTCGACCTCGCGCGTCGCGTCTTCCGCGCGCCGCTCGTGCGCCGAGGTAATCGCGCCGAGGCGCTCCATCCTGCCCTTGTCGTAAGGGAACGCGCCCGGCTTGCCGCCGCGAATGACGTGGCGAATCGCACGGTGTACCAGCAGGTCCGGGTAGCGCCGGATCGGCGACGTGAAATGCGCGTAAGCGTCAAGCGCCAGGCCGAAGTGGCCGATGTTGTTGGGCGTGTATTCGGCATGGGTCAGGGAGCGCAGCATTGCCATCGAGATGGCGGCGCTGTCCGCGCGCCCCGCGACTTGCTCCAGCAGCTTGTTGAACTGCATGGGCTCGACGTGCTCGGAGTGCGGCACTTTCAGGCCGAGCGACACGAGGTACTGGCGCAACTCGTCGAAGCGCTCGGGATCCGGGCGGGCGTGCACCCGGTACAGCGAGGCGATACGGTGCTTGCGGAGAAACTTCGCGGCCTGCACGTTGGCCGCGATCATGCATTCCTCGATCAGCCGGTGCGCATCGTTGCGCGGCGCCGTCACGATGCGCGCTATTTCACCGCCCTCGTTGAGCTCGAACTTCGTCATCGGCAGGTCCAGCTCGATGGCGCCCCGCCGGGAGCGATTCAGCGCGAAAGCCTTGTAGAGGTCCTGCAGGTCCCTGAGACGCCGGTGCAGGCCCCGCGGCACGGCATCCGCGGATTTGCCGGTCAAAAAATCGTTGACCTCGTCGTAAGTCAGCCGCGCCTTGGAGCGCATGACGCCCTCCACGAACTTCGCCGAGGAAACCTTGCCGGTCCTGCCGATGCGCATGTCGCACACCAGGCACAGCCGGTCCACCTTCGGGTTCAGCGAACACAGGCCGTTCGACAGTTCTTCGGGCAGCATGGGCACGACCCGGTCCGGGAAATAGACCGACGTGCCGCGCGCCGTCGCCTGCTGGTCGAGCGGCGAATCGACGTCGACGTAATGCGCGACGTCGGCGATGGCCACCAGCAGCCGCCAGCCCTCGCCGGAGCGCTCGCAATAGACGGCATCGTCGAAGTCCCGGGCATCGGCGCCGTCGATGGTCACCAGGTCCGTCTCGCGCAGGTCCACCCGGCCCTTCTTGGCGGCCGTGGGTACCGTCGAGCCGAACTGCGTGACCTGCTTGCGCACGGCCCCCGGCCACTCCGTCGGGATACCGTTCGAGTGGATGGCGATGTCCGTGGCGATGCCTTTCTGGTCCGGCGCGCCGATGACCCTGACGATGCGGCCCGTGGCCTGCTCGAAGTGCGTCGGGTAGTCGAGAATCTCCGCGACCACCATTTCCCCGTGCTTCGCCTTGCCGGTCTCGCCCTGCGCAATCAGGACCCGGTGGGCGATCTTCGGGTTGTCCGGTATGACGAGGCCGATGCCGCGTTCGCGGATGAACTGCCCGGCGACCTCGCGCGCGGCACGCTCGAGCACCTCGACGAGCTTGCCCTCCGGCTTGCCGCGCCGGTCCTGGCCGACGACCCGGATGACGACCCGGTCGCCGTGGAACAGGGCGCGCATCTCGCGTGCCGACAGGTAGACGTCATCGCCGTCGCCGTCGTCCCGGGCGACGAAGCCGAAGCCGTCCGGGTGGCCGCTCACGGTACCGGTGACGAGGTCGAGCTTGGCGGTCAGGCAGTATTCGCGGCGGCGGTTCTCGATGATCTGGCCGGCCCGGTGCATGGTCTCGAGGCGTTCCTCGAGCAGCGTGCGCATGCGTTCGCCCTTGAGGCCGAACTCTTCAATAATTTGCTTTACTTTCAGTGGCCTGCCGGCCTTTTCTAGAAAGTCTATGAGCTCACTGCGGCTCGGGATGGGGTGTTCGTAGGGCTTTTTCTTGGACGCGGGACGTTTCCTGGCTTTTCTCTTCGGCAAGTGCTTTGGCTCCGGGGGTCGTTTTCAATTGACAGGCTGCGACTGCTTTGAGTACAGTGCGCGACCCTGCCCACCGCGCAATTGTACGCGGTAATGCACGGCCCAGGTGGCGGAATTGGTAGACGCGCTAGCTTCA
>DATIUU010000059.1:0-6453 GCA_035466635.1 Woeseiaceae bacterium | reverse complement strand
CGGCGCGATCGATGTTCGCTTCGCGCATATCCTCGGTGGAGCCGAGGATCTGTGCGCCGAGCTTCTCGAAGTACTCGACACCGCGATCGAATGCGGCCCAGTTCTTGAACGTTACCGTGAGGTACAGGTCCGGCTCGCCTTCGCGCGGGTTGGCGTTGCTGTAAAGGCCGTAGCGGATGACGTCGCCGTCTTCCTTCTGGGCGTCGAGGAACTTTCGCCACACGTTGCTGAGGTCGTTGATGTACGCATTGAACATGCCGTCCTTGGTATGCACTTCCGTGACCTGCACGATGTACCCCGTTTGCTCCCAGCCGCGCGAGTGATCCTGTGCCAGTGCCGACGTGCTGCCCAGTGCGCCAGCGAGTAACAGTGCAAGAACTGCAAATACTTTATTTATCATAGATTTATCCCTTTTTTCTCGAAAGTGTCAGGAGGATTGCGTGTTGTTATGGTCTTGTCGAGCGACCCGAGTATACGCAATTCCGCCAAAATAGTTTCGAGGCCAACGATTTGTTGGTGCGGCTGTCGCTCAGGCGTTTTCGAGCAGATTCTCGATGACGGCCTCGTCCTGGCCGACGACGTCCTTGTCGACGGTCGCGTAGGGTGCGTCCCTGACCGCGGTGGCGAATTCCTGGCGCAGCAGGCCCAGGAAGCGCGGTGCGGCGATGACCGCGTAACCCCGGCACGTGCCTTTGCGCAACTCGGTGGCGATGTCCTGCGCGATGTCTTTCGCGAACGCTTTCGCGGACTGTTGCTGCGGTGCGTCGCGGTCGCCGCCCATCGTGTGGCGGCCCTGGCCAAAGCTGTCGAAGCTGCGGCCGCCACGGTCGGAGAGCAGGTCGCCGGTCTTCATGCGCGCGGTTTCGTTGGTAAAGGAGCGCAGCTTGCGCAACGGGCCGGTCATTGTGTCGCGTGCGTAGAAAATGGCACGGTACTCGTCCGCGACGACGACGAGATAATGTCGGTCGTCGGCTGGAATGGGCGCTGCCATGATGGCCTCCCGGCGTCATCTCTGCATGTTCATTTATCGTGCAGTCACGGCTTCACCGCAACGCGGGGATGTACGTATTGCTCCGCAAGGCACTGTCTTTACAGTGTAAACGGGACTGGGGCAGAGCGGGAGCAACCGATGGCGTTCGAGTTGCAGTTCTTCGGCGCAACGGAACGCGTGACAGGGTCGTTGTACGTGCTGCGAGCCGGGCCGCACACGCTGCTGCTCGAATGCGGCCTCGTGCAGGGCACGAAAGAAGAGGAAATTCGCAATCGCGAACCGTTTCCGTTGGACGTGACGCGCATCGACGCCGTCGTCCTGAGCCACTCTCATATCGATCATTCCGGCCGCATACCCCGTCTCGTGAAGGAAGGTTTCGAAGGCCCGATCTACACCCATGAGGCGAGTCGGGCATTGTGCACGATCATGCTGCCGGACTCCGGCTACCTGAACGAGAAGGAGGCCGAGTGGGAGAACCGCAAACGCCGCAAACAGAACCTGCAGGAGATCGAGCCGCTGTACACCCAGGCCGATGCCGAAGCCTGTATCGCGCAATTCGAAGGCCTCGAGTACGACACGCCGACCGAGATCCTGCCCGGCCTGACGCTGACGCTTTACGACGCGGGCCACATCCTCGGCGCCTCGGTGGTCGAGTTGACGTTTGTCGAGGAGGGCGGCCGGGCGCGTACCCTCGTATTCAGCGGCGACCTCGGTTCCCGTGATGCCCCGCTGATGGATGCCACCCGGCGCCTGACGCGGGCGGACGCCGTGCTGATGGAAAGCACCTACGGCGATCGCCTGCACCGGTCCATCGAGGAAACCCTCGACGAACTGACTGCCGTGTTCGAATCGGCGCGAGCCGCGCAGGGGAATATCCTGATTCCCGCGTTCACCGTCGGCCGTACCCAGGACCTGCTCTACCTGATGGCGGAGCACTTCGAGCGCTGGAATCTCGGCGACTGGAAGATATTCCTCGACAGCCCGATGGGTATCAAGGCGACCGAGATCTACGCACGTTACCGGCACCTGTTCGCGGCGCAGTTGTTCGAGCCCAGGTCGGACAACCCGGAGTTGCCGAACCTGTACGCGACACGCACCGCGGAAGAGTCGATGCTGATCAACCGCATCGAATCCGGGGCGATCATCATCGCAGGAAGCGGCATGTGCACGGGCGGCCGGATCCTGCATCACCTGAAAAACAACGTCTGGCGGCCGGAATGCCACGTGATGATCGTGGGCTTCCAGGCCCTTGGAACGCTCGGCCGGCGGCTCGTCGACGGCGCGGCGGAAATCGCGTTGTGGGGCGACACCTACCGCGTGCGCGCGACGGTGCATACCATCGGCGGTCTCTCGGCACACGGCGACCAGGCCGATCTCGTGGACTGGTACGCGAGTTTCGAGGGACGCCCGCCCGTGTATCTCGTGCACGGCGAGGAGAGCGCACAGGCGCCGCTGTTGCAGAAGCTCAGGAGCGAGCTGAACGCGCCCGCGGAAATCGCACGTTACCGGCAAAAGATCACGATCGGCGCCTGAGGATCAGGCAACGAGGCGCTTGAATTCGGACCAGGTTTCGCTGAACTGCTGCCGGCAGGCGGCCATTCGTTCTTCTTCCTTCTGCAGCAGCCGGCCCGTCACCACGAGCTTGTCGCGGTGCGCTTCGTCGAGCGGCACCGAGGCCGCGTAGTCCGTGAGCCGCTCCTGCGCGGTTACGGCGTCCTGGTGCTCGCCGAGCACGTCCTGGAGTTTCTTGACGGCCTCCGTCGTCTGCACCCATCGGTCCGGCTGCACCGTGCTGAAGAAGTCGAGAAGATAACGGAAGCGCTTCGCCTCGATACGCAGTTTGTGCAGCTGTTCCGCCGGCGAATCCGGGCCGATGGCGTCGCCGTGCGCGAGCAGTTGCCGCAATGCCGATCGAATGAACTGCCGCGCGCAGTCCGCAACGCTCAGGCCGCCGAACTTCTCCTGCATCGCGCTGGTCGGCCCCGCGGCGATAAACCGCCTGAGTTCGGCTTCTAGCGCTTCACAGCGATGGCTTTGCAGGATGTCGACGAGGTGTTCGTAGGCGCTGACCGTTTCCTCGGCGAGGAACTGTTCGTAATGACCGGCGTCGGCGTCGCCGGTTGCCCTGGCGTCGCGCGCCGTGACGTCGGCGTCCCTGGCCCGGCCCAGGTTCCTGGCCAGCCACCGCAATTCCGAGTTGAAGCGGCTGACGACGTCGTCGCCGAGAATATCGCCGAACGATTTCATGACCGCGCGAGTGCGGCGCATCGCGACGCGCATCTGGTGAACGCCTTCCGGGTCGACGCCTTCGAGGGCCCGGGGGTGCTGTCGCCGGATCACCGCGAACTGTTCCCCGAGGTAGTGATACAGGAGCGCGAGGACCGGATCGCTTTCGCTGATCGCGCTGGCTTGCGGCGGTGCGAGGAGTTCATCGATTTCCAGTCCCGCCGCCTGCAGCCCGCGTTCGAACTTGCTGAACCGGGCCCGCGTCAGGCCGGCCTCATCATGCAGCAGCGCGGCGACGGACTCGAGGTCCGCGGCGCAGCCTGTTTTCGATTCGAGCTCCAGTTCCGTGAATTCGAGAACGCCGGTCGCCTTCTCGGTGGCTTTCTCGGCTTCGATACGGCATTCATCGACGTCGAGCTCGAGGCGCAGCGACGTCGCGCCCGTCTTTCGTACAGCCGTTTCCTCGAGATCGTAGACCGTGCGCCGCGCCGATACACGGAACAGCTCGACGAGTGGCTTGTCGCCGAGGATGCCGTCGAGCTTCTCGCGGACCGGACCGGCCGGGATGCAGAGCGGTGCCGGCTCGACGTGCCCCTTCAAAGGCTGGCTGATCTCGGACCGCACCAGCACCGTGCCATCCGCGTCGTCGAGGGACTTCAGTGTTACCTCGGCGTGGCCGTGATGCCGTCGCACGCGGCAAGCCCAGCCCGCGGTGAGCAGCGACCAGTCCACCGTGTCGTAGTAGGCGTCCGCGTGCCTGGCGGCACCTCGCGGCGCGATCGCGAACCCGTTCGCCTCGAGCACGCAGAGCGCCCGGTCGATTTGTCCGGGACGGCGAACGATGAATTTGGCTTCGATTTCGTGCATTTGATATCCGGATTGAAGACCGATGCTGCAGCAACCGGCGAAGATTACAATACGCAACAAGGCCTAGGGAGCCTCTGCACAAGTATCGTCGCACACGACTGACGGGTATCGGGCGAGGCGAGGCACGAGGAGCGACGTGTACGGTATGTACACCAGCGACGAGCAACGAAGCCTCGCCCGATACCCGTCAGTCCCAACGTATGTTATTGATAATGAGGGGTTGCCGTCAGATCGCCTGCCGCTTCGTTGCAGCCCTTGCCCGTATCGACATACGGCCTGCGGTCCGCGCCTCGCGGCAGGCGATCGGACGGCAACGTGTGCGACGATACTTGTGCAGAGTCTCCGCAGCCTGTCGGACTCAGGATCACCTACTGCGGGGTCGGCCGGTCGGCTGTGAAGCCGACACGCTCCAGCAGGTCGGCGTAACGCGGATCCCCCTCTAGCGACTCGAGTAACGGGTCCACCAGCAGTTCCGCCAGGCCCGGATCGCGGATGGAGTAAGCCCGCTCGAGCCAGCGGAACGCCGCTTCCGTGTCGCCGAGCCATGCATACATCTCGGCAATCTGGTAGGGGCTGGTTGACGCGTGATCACGCTCCATCTCGGCCACGGCGTCGAGCGCCGCGACGCGGTCACCGCGCGCTGCCGCGACCAGTCCCTCGGCCATCAATGCCAGCAATGGGTGCGACTCGGTGCGGCTCGCCGCCAGATCGATGGCGCCGCTCGCCAGGTCAATCTGCGCACGCAGCAAGCCGGCTCGTGGATAGCCGGGTACCAGCTGATCGATGGGCGCGAGCGCGGCCGCGGCGCCGTCGAGGTCGCCGGCGGCGAAGCGAAAATACGCGAGGTTGTAATGGGTCCAGGCGCGCAGCGGATCGCGTGCAACCGCCATCTCCGCCAGGGCGACGGCTCGCCCGAGGTGCGCCAGGTGATAATGCAGGGCCGCATTGGCGGAAATCACGTCCGCATCGCCCGGTGCCAGGTCGAGTGCGGTCGTCAGGGCTCGACGTGCCGCCGGCCAGTCCCAGTCGTTGTACATCGCAATCCAGCCGCGCATCTGGTGTGCCTCGGCAAGATCCGGGTCCAGTTCGAGTGCGCGGTCGGCCTGCTCGCGCCCCATCGCATAGGCCTCGTCCGGGGGCAGGTATCCGTAGTCGCCGAGCCGGATCCAGGCGCCGGCGAGCAGCGCCCTGGCGCGCGCGAAGCCGGGGTCCAGCCGCACCGCCGCCTGGAAGTGGTCGAGCGCCTCCCGCAGGCCGGCCTCGTCGTTCGACGTCTCGTAAAGGTAGCTGCCGCGCAGGAACGCCAGGTATGCCTCGGAATCCGGCGACTCGGGCACGGCGGCATCGCTCTTCCTGCCGCGCAACTCGACGCTCAATTGCCCCGCTATCGCGCGCGCGATGTCCGTCTGCAGCTGGAAGGCGTCACCGAGCTCCCTGTCGTAGGTGTTAGCCCAAAGGTTGTAGCCCGTCCGCGTATCGACCAGCTGCACCTGGATCCGCAAGCGATTGCCGGCGCGACGGATGCTGCCGTCGAGTACGGCATCGACGGCGAGCGCGTCCCGGATGCCGTCGAGGTCGCCGCGGCGGTCGCGGAAGTCGAATGCCGAATTACGTGCGGCGACGCGCAGGCCGTCGATGGTAGCGAGCGTGGTCAGGATCTCCTGCGCAAGCCCGTCGCCGAAATACCGGTCGTCGTCAGCCATGGCCGCGATCGAGAACGGCAGCACCGCCAGCGACGCCGGTGCCGGCGGCGGGTCGGGCGCCGTCGCGTCGTCGAACCGCCACAGAGCGACGATGGTCAGCAACAAGGCGGCCGCGACCGTTACCCACACAGCCGGGCGCCGGCTCGAAACGGCACGGCGACTGCTTGCCGCGGTATCGTGATCGGCCGCATCGTCGCCGCTGCCGGCCCCCGGCGGCCGCAGCAGCTCCACGTCGGCCAGCAGCCGATAGCCCCGCTTGGGAATCGTCTCGATGTACGCCGGCGCGCCGCGGTTATCGCCCAGCAGGCGACGAAGTTCGCCGACGGTCGCGGTCAGCGGTTCGTCCGTCACGGCGGTGCGGCCCCAGACTTCGCCGAGAATCCTGTCCCGTTCGACCACTTCGCCGGGCGAAGCGGCCAGCAGGCACAGGACGTCCATCGCCTTGGGACGCAGCCGCTCGACGGCATCGCCACGCCGGATCCGCCCTTCCAGCGGCAGGACCTCCCAGTCGCCCACCAGGAATGGCTGCTTCAGTCTCACGTGTTATCTCCCGACACGGCCGGACATTTTAGACCAGACCGCCGTGCACCGCGCCTGACAGCGTGTAAGTGACTGATACAGGGAAAATTTCGGTTTTTCTTCGGTTAATTGGATCGCTTTTTTCAG
>DATIUU010000058.1:0-2613 GCA_035466635.1 Woeseiaceae bacterium | reverse complement strand
CGGGGACAGTGACGGGAAGTCACTGCCCCCGGTTCTTCTAGAAACGCCAGACCACGCCGACGGACCACATTGTCACGTCTTCGATGTCGGATACGTCGAATATTTCGTATTCGCCGCGGATCTCGAGCGACCAGAGATTGAAACGGGCGCCGATGCCGTAGGCCGGGTCGTTGCCGTCATCACTGGCCGTCAGGTCGTCGATGCTCACGTCGACATCCCACCAGGCGTAGCCGACCTTGCCGAAAATACCTACGGGACCGATGTCGAAGCCCAGCGTTGCGAAGATATCCAGCGCCGTCGGCTCCAGTTCGAAGCGCGTATCGAGGATGGTCGTGGACGGGCTGCCGAAATTGACATAGCCGCCTTCGATACCGAAACCGATTGTCTTGGCAAGCACCCAGTTGTAACCGCCGTAGAGCTTCCAGCCGAAATCGTCTTCGTCGAACGTGGGTGGGGGCGTGGGCTGGTTGCCGGGATCGACATTAGCCTCGACTTGCGCATTACCGATACTACCGCCGATGAACCAGCCGTCCTGGACCGCGTTTGCGCTGCTGAGCGGCAGCAACACGAGTACCGCGCTGCCGACGAGCGCAGCGAAAAATGAATGCTTCATGAGTTTGCCCTTTGTTTGCGAATCGCGTTGATCGGCCGAGATTAGCCGCTCAAGGTGACCGCGAGATTACTGCCTGGCGGCGCGGAACGCCGTCAGGGAAAACCGAAGGGCTAGCGCTTGCCCTTGAGCTTCTGCGCGGCGCGGTAACGGGCCTCGGCCTCGGCGAGTTCCGCCTGGGCCTTGGCGACGTCCGTCTCCGCGGAGATACCCTCGAGTGCCTTCTTCGCCTCGTCGCGCGCGGCGAGCGCCGCGGCCTCGTCGAGCTGGTCGCCGCGCAGCGCCGTGTCGGCGAGCACCATGACGGCATGCGGCTGGATCTCCAGCATGCCGCCGGTGATGTAGAAGAAGTGCTCCTTGCCTTCCGTGTCCTGGACCCGGACTTCGCCCGGCTTCAGGGTCGTGAGCAGGGGTGCGTGCCGCGGCGCGATACCCACCTCGCCCATCTTCGCGGGCGCGAACACCATGGCCGCCTCGCCCGAGTAGATCTCGCCTTCTGCGGATACGATGTCGACGTTGATTGTTGGCATCTTCGTTGGCTCTGTTGTCTCTTCTTCGCGGGCCGAGGCCCGCTCCTGCACGCTTGTTCCCGGGCCGAGGCCCGCTCCCGCAGTACGCGCTCCTACTGGAAGTTCTTCGCGTTTTCGACGGCTTCGTCGATCGTGCCGACCATGTAGAACGCCTGCTCCGGGATGTGGTCGTAGTCGCCATTGACGATGCCGCTGAAGCCGCGGATCGTCTCCGCCAGCGTGACGTACTTGCCGGGCGAGTTCGTGAACACCTCGGCGACGAAGAATGGCTGCGACAGGAAGCGCTGGATCTTGCGCGCGCGGTTGACCTGCAGCTTGTCGTCCTCGGACAGTTCGTCCATGCCGAGAATGGCGATGATGTCCTGCAGCTCTTTGTAGCGCTGCAATACCGCCTGCACGCCACGCGCGCAGTCGTAGTGTTCCTGGCCGATGATGTTCGGGTCGAGGATACGCGACGTCGAGTCGAGCGGGTCCACGGCCGGGTAGATGCCGAGCTCCGCGATCTGGCGCGACAGTACCAGCGTTGCGTCGAGGTGAGCGAAGGTCGTCGCGGGCGACGGGTCCGTGAGGTCGTCCGCCGGGACGTACACGGCCTGGAAGGACGTGATCGATCCCGTCTTGGTCGACGCGATACGCTCCTGCAGCACGCCCATTTCCTCGGCGAGCGTCGGCTGGTAGCCCACGTCCGAAGGCATGCGGCCGAGCAGTGCGTACACCTCGGTGCCGGCCAGCGTATAACGGTAGATGTTGTCGATGAACATGAGGACGTCGCGGCCTTCGTCGCGGAATGCCTCGGCCATGGTCAGACCCGTCAGCGCCACGCGCAGGCGGTTGCCCGGCGGCTCGTTCATCTGCCCGTAGACCAGCGACACCTTGTCGATAACGCCCGACTCGGTCATCTCGTGGTAGAAGTCGTTGCCCTCGCGGGTACGTTCGCCGACGCCGGCGAATACCGAGTAACCGGAGTGCTCGTGCGCGATGTTGCGGATCAGCTCCATGAGCGTCACGGTCTTGCCCACGCCGGCGCCGCCGAACAGGCCGACCTTGCCGCCCTTGGCGATCGGCATGATCAGGTCGATGACCTTGATGCCCGTCTCGAGCACCTCCGTCGTTGCGGCCTGGTCCTCGTAGCTCGGTGCGGACCGGTGGATCGGCATCAGCGTCTCGGCGCCGATGTCGCCCTTGTTGTCGATGGGCTTGCCGAGCACGTCCATGATGCGGCCGAGCGTCTTCTCGCCGACCGGCACGGAGATCGGCCGCCCCGTGTTGCTGACCGCCATGCCCCGCTTAAGGCCTTCCGACGATCCCATGGCAATCGTGCGCACCACACCGTCGCCCAGCTGCTGCTGGACTTCGAGGGTGAGATCGACCTCGTCGATGACGAGTGCGTCGTATACCTTGGGAATCTGGCCCGCCGGGAATTCCACGTCCACGACGGCGCCAATAACCTGCACTGTAGTTCCGGTGCTCATT
>DATIUU010000057.1:0-8868 GCA_035466635.1 Woeseiaceae bacterium | reverse complement strand
ACGGCGCGCAGCGTGCGGTCCGTGTAGTCCTTGTTCAGGACCAGTTCCTCGAACTCGATGCCGGCATCGCGCAGCATGCCCTTGGCCTTCGCGCAAAACGGGCAGCCGGGCCGCGAAAACACGGTGACATCGTGCGGCTTCTCGGCCTCCGGGGCGAGGTAGCCGAGCATCGTGTCCGCGTCGGAAACCTGGAACGGGTCGCCAGGCTGCTCAGGCTCGATGAACATCTTTTCAATCTCGCCGTCGCGGACCAGCATCGAGTAGCGCCACGAACGCTTGCCGAAGCCCAGGTCTTCCTTGCCGACGAGCAGGCCCATGCCGGCGGTGAAGTCACCGTTGCCGTCGGGCAGGAAGGTCACGCGGTCGGCCTTCTGCGACAGTGCCCACTCGGACATCACGAACGCATCGTTGACCGATACGCAGACGATCTCGTCGATGCCGTGCTTCCTGAAGACCGGCGCGAGCTGGTTGTAGCGCGGCACGTGCGACGACGAGCAGGTCGGCGTGAACGCGCCGGGCAGCGAGAACACGATGACGTTCTTGCCGGCGAAAATGTCGTCGCTCGTCAGGTCGACCCACTGGTGGTCGCGGCGCGTCTTGAACGTGACGTTCGGTACGCGTTGTCCTTCGATATTCTTGAACATGGTTGTCTCCTGTTTACGTTTCGTTTGATCAGGCCAGCATGCTTCGCAGCATCCAGGCGTTCTTTTCGTGAATCTGCATCCGCTGGGTCAGCAGGTCGGCCGTCGGTTCGTCGCTCGCTGCCTCGGCCGCCTTGATGGCCTCGCGAGCGGTCCGCGCCACGGTCTCCTGGCCGATGACGAGCTGGCGGATCATCTCCTCGGCGGACTCGCCGCCGACCGCCTCGTCGATGCTCGTCAGCTTGCCGAACGCGGTGTACGAGCCCGGGGCCTTGACGCCGAGCGCGCGAATCCGCTCCGCGATCTCGTCCCCGGCCGTGGCGAGCTCGGGGTAGTGCCCCTCGAACATGAGGTGCAATGTATTGAACATCGGGCCCTCCACGTTCCAGTGTTAGTTGTGGGTCTTCAGGTACAGCGAATAGCTGTCGGACAGTAATTTCGAGAGGCCTGCAGCGATCTGCTGCCTGTCTTCGGTACTGATGCCTATGTTGAGTTCCATCGGTTTTGGTCCCTGAGTTTTCATATCATGCAGTATAGGGGTATCGGTTTAATAAATAAAATGGTTTAATACGATCACTATCTACCAATAAATCGATCAATGAAATTACCGACGATCAAGCAGTTGCGGTACTTCGTCGCGCTGACCGAGACGGAGCACTTCGGCCGTGCGGCCGAGGCCTGCTTCGTGTCGCAATCCGCGTTCAGCAATGCCATCCAGGAACTCGAGTCGCTCCTCGAGGTGCAACTCGTGGACCGCACCAACCGCAGCGTGACGATCACGGCGATGGGCCAGCAGCTGGCCACGCAGGCCCGGCAGTGCCTGCGCGATGTCGACAGCCTCGTTGAGATGGCCCGGGGCCAGCGCGAGCCCCTGACCGGCGAACTGCATCTCGGCGTGATACCCACGATTGCGCCGTTCCTGCTGCCCGCGGCGCTGCCCAAACTGCGCCGCAAGTTTCCGCAACTGGAGCTTTACCTGCACGAAGACCAGTCGCAGCGCATCTACGACCGCCTCATGGACGGCGAACTGGACGTGCTGCTGCTCGCACTGCCTTACGACATGCGCGGCGTCGACGTCATGCCGCTGTTCGAGGACCGCTTCGCGCTTGCCTACCGGCAGGGCACGAAGCGCGTCGACCCCGACAACTACCGCTTCAGCCGGCTCGACGCCGACAGCATCCTGCTGCTCGAGGACGGCCACTGCCTGCGCGACCACGCCCTCGCCGCCTGCAAGATCCGCAATACCCAGAAGGTGCGGCGCATCGGCGCCAGCAGCATCCTCACGCTGGTGGAGATGGTGGACGCCGATCTCGGCATCACGTTCCTGCCCGAGATGGCCCGCGATTCGCTGATCCTGAAGAACACGCGCGTGCGCCTGAAGCCCCTGGAGGAAGACGCCTACCGGACCATCGGCCTCGCCTGGCGCAAGGGCACCGACCGGGAGGAAGAGTTCCGGATGCTCGGGGAGTTCCTGGCGGCGCAGCGTTGAGCCTTTGTCGCGGTCCGGCCCGCGGCTGCCCGGATGTGTACTCGGGCGGGAAATCCGTTATCTTGAAGGCTCAGGCAGCAGGGAGGTAATCGCGTGCCAGGCAGCGACGACAACGCCTTCACACCGGAACAGGACCGCCGCAGCGCGCTCGAGCGCGAGCGGGACGAGGCGCAGGCGGAGCTCGACACCTACAGGGCCGACCACACCGGTTCACAGCAATTCGCGGTACCCAGGATCAAGGAACTGGTCCAGCGCATCCACGAGATCGACAAGGAGCTGGAACAGATCGAGCTGGCCATCGAGATCGAGCGCCAGCTCGACGCCTGAGTGCCCGGCGACGTGCCCGGCTATCGCGAAGGCGAGACAGGATGCTGCCCGGCGCGCGTATCCCCGGCCGGCCGGATGGCCAGTGAAACGGGCTCGATATCGACCCGGACGTTGCGAACGGAGTACCGTGGGGCGCCATCGGCACCGTAGCCCCAGTAGCCTTCCGATTCCGCGGTCTGGGTGAAGCGAAACCGTGCTCCAGCCCCGTTCGGTCCGGATTCTTCCGCTCCGGCACCGAGCTGGCCGCCTTTGACGATGAACCCGTAACGCTCGAGCTGGTTTGCGCCGCTGTTGTCGAGCAGCTCGGCGCCGATCAGATCGGCAAGGCCGTTATAGGCCAGCGTGATGCCGCCGCCGGAGATCGCTGGTCGCTTGTGGTACTCATTGCCTGCCGTTCGCCGAAGATGCGGCGCCGGCGTGAACGACCCATCCGACAAGTTCATCGTGTCGCCCGGCGACAATACCGAGACCCGCAGATTGCTGACGAAAATCCCGCCCGGCAACGACCGCCAGCTTGCGCCCCTGGCGTCGAGAAACGTGACACTGCCCGTGCCAATCACGGCTATCGAGTTACTCGTGGATCGATAGACCAGCGCCGTATTCTCATCGATACCAAATCCCAGCCGGCGCGCCGGCTCGAGCAGCTGCAGTGCCACCGCCAGGCGGCCGAATCGAGCACGCTGGCCGAAGTGCTGGTCGACAAGTCCTGCATCGAAAAAGCCGAACCCCCTTGCGCTGGTCAACATCTCGCCTGCGGCTTCCGAATTGAGCAGCGCCGCAATGGAGTCACCGCCGGTGATCATCGGATCGCTCATCACGGCCGCGCCCGCACTCGTCCCTCCGACGACCGCGCCCTCTGCGAAGCGCTGTCTCAATGCCACGAGCATGGGCGTTGCTTCGCCGTTGTCGTCGAACAATACGTCCGTCAACCGGCTCTGGTCACCGCCCGAAATCCAGATAGCCGCGGCCGACTGGATCTTCGCGATTTCCACTGAATCGCTCGCGTTGCCGGACCAGTCGCTCTCGTCGATGTCCGGAGTCGATTCATCGTCGCATACGGCGAGCTGGACAACGGTTGTTCGGTCTTCCGGTACGCCGTAACTTGCAAGCAACTCCGCGAATCGCCGCGCCGAAGCGACAGGACTGAGTGACGCGGCACTGATGACGGCAACCGTCTTGCCGCCATCCTCGGGCATCGCATCAATGAAGGCCCTGTAGAGCGCCTCGTTGTCGGACTTCACCGAACCACCGGCAATGACCAGCACGCCCCCGCGGTCGCCATCCACGGGCGCGGACTGTGCGGCGGGCATCGTCGCGCCGAACACGGCAACGACAGCCGCCGCTGCCCACCGCGTGAGCATCGTGTGCATTGACATCCCTGGCTTCGCCCCGCGTAAACGCCCGGACGAGCGCGCGGCCCGTCCGGGCATGCGTCGAATCAGAATCCCCACGTATACCGCAAAGTGACGAAGCGCCCCATCGAATTGTGGTTGATCTGGTCTACGTTCGACCCGAGACCGAGAACGAGTGGCGGATCCCTGTCGAAGAGGTTGCGGACGTTCAGCGACAGGTAATGACGGTCACTGAATTCATATGATGCGTGCGCATCCCACACGGTCCACGAGGATACCTGTACCTCCGCATCCGGCGGCAGCCCGACAGCTTCCAGCGTCCGCTGTGACGGGTCGTCCTTGTAGTCACCGGTATAGCGCATCGTCAGCGAGAACGTCCATGGGTCCAGCGAGTAGCGGCCCCGCAGGCGGCCGAGCAGCTCCGGATTGCGGAAGTCACCCGCCTCATCGAGCACCGGCGCGTTCGCCGACGCCTGGCTCTCGAACTCGAGCACATAGGTTGCGTCTGCGGTCAGCGCGAACTGCCCCGGACCGAGGTCGAAGTACTGGGAATAGGCAATATCCACGCCGCTCACGTCCTGGAAGGACAGGTTGCTGAGCTGGAAGTGCGCGTCGATCACGAACCCGCCCGCGGCCTCGAGGCCCGGCTGCCCCGTCGGCAACTCGCCTTCGCCGACGACGGGGAATTCACCCGCCAGCGCTCGACGAATGAAATCGTCTTCGTCAACACCGATGAGGTTCTCATACCGGATGCTCCAGTAGTCGACCGTGAGGTCGAGGTCGTCCGTCGGCGCAAACACGAATCCGAGGCCCCAGGTGTCGGCGGTCTCGGGCTCGAGCGCATCGTTGGCCACATCCTCCGAGAACAGGAATTCGCCGCTCTCGTCCGGATCGCCGGCACAGGCTTCCGGCGTCGCGGCACAATCCACCGTATACGATGTCAGGAAAGTGCCTGCGCCGACCTGTGCCAGCGAGGGCGCGCGGAATGACGACGAGTAATTGCCACGGAAAATCAGGCTCTCCATCGGCTGGTAGCGGAACGCGACCTTCGGATTGAAGTCGCTGCCGAAACTGTCGTAATCGTCAAAACGGCCGGCGAGCTGCAGGTCGAGATTGTCGGTGATCGGCACGAAGAACTCGGCAAATGCAGCGTACTGATCGCGCTCCGCATCTGCCGACGTCGAGCTGAAGCCGAGGATGGGCTCGGGATTGAAGGTGGTCGCAACCGCGACGCCGGATGGAACGTCCTGCAACCTCTCGTTGCGCCACTCGGCGCCGAAAGCCGCGCTGACCGTGCGCCCGTTGAACTGGAACAGGTCGCCCGAGAAAACGGCGTCAACCGCGAACAGCTCGGACTCGCCATTACGGTTCGCGCGCGTCCGAATAGCGTCGTCGATGCCGTCCGCCTGCGAAACCTGCCCGCCGAACGGGTTGTACCAGAGCGTCGTTTTGCCGACCGCTTCACAGGTTTCACCGACGAACGACGCGCTCGGCCGCTGCAGATCGACGTCCCACCGTTCGACCGTCGTGCCATCGGTGCAGAGATTGCCGAGGGAGGCGTCGTAAAACGCCTCGGAGATCACGAGACCCGCCAGCCCGTTCTGCTCCGACTCGTTGCGTCCGTAAGTCGCGCCCGCATTCAGGTTCCACCCGGATGCGAGATCGATCTCGACGTCCGAGACAAAGCGCAGCGTCTGCGACTCGACCGCGACCTTCCGCGGCTCCGGGAACTTGCCCCACGCAAAAACAGGGAACCCGTAAAACTCCGAGAAGTCCCCGAGCTGCCCTTCCTCGACCATGTCGGCCTGCAGCGCCGCGGGCCACAGCGGGCTCTCGGGATCCACGGGTGCCCGGGAGAAGTTTGCGGGCGAACTCGTGCCGTCGGAATCCGTCTCCTGGTAGATCAGCTCGTTATTCCACTTCACGCGGTCGCTGATATCGAACCGGTAGGTCAGCATGCCGCCGACGCTCTCGTATCGATCGAGCGTGCTCGTGAACTGGTTGTTGTCGACCTCGCAGAATTCGCCAAAATTGCCGACCCCGAAATCGCCCTCCGCGCAGCCGCCATCGACCGGTTCTTCCGTCTGGTCGAAGAACATGAAGAACAGGTCATTGAAGGACGGATGAAAACCCTGCTGGGCGGGGCGCACGGAATTCGCCGTGATGTCCCGGTCACGATCGAACAGGGGGTTGCGCTCGTACCAGTCCAGCACCGCCATGACATGATGCCGGTCGTTACCGAATCCTGCGATCAGGTTGACGTTCTTGCGGCTGTCGTCGGTGTCCGCGGATGAATCGCCGTAGGATGCGGACACCTCGAAGCCCTCGTAATCGTCGCGCAACACGTAGTTCACGACGCCGGCCACGGCATCTGCGCCGTAGGTCGCGGATGCGCCGCTCGGCAGGATCTCGATGCGCTCGATAGCCGCCATTGGGATGGAATTGATGTCGATGAACGACGACTGGCCGCGCGCGAACGACGCGATGCTGGCGCGCCGGCCATTGATGAGAGTCAGCGTGGAGCCCGTCCCCAGGTTCCTGAGCGACACCGACGCTGCGCCGACCGGCGTGTCGCCCGACAGGGCGCCGGCCGTGGACGTCGTAAACGTGCCGATGCCGCCTCCGGTTATGGTCAGATCCTGCATCAGCTCGCCGATGCTCTCCGCGCCTGACGTCTCGATATCGTCACGGGTGAGTTGCACTGCCTGGACCGCGCCGCGCAGGTCGAGTCCCTCGATGTGCGAGCCGGTAACGAGAATTTCCTCGTAAACCTCGTCGTCTGCCGCGCTTTGAGCGAATGCGAAGGCGGGTAGCAGGGCGAAGGTTGCGAGGACGCCGACATCAGCGCGCCAGCGTCCGGGCCGCAGCCCGAAATGAGTGGTCATTGGGTATTCCCTCGTTGGTTTCCGTTTGAGTTTGTAAGCCATATCGAGTCAGCGATCGTCGTCGACCAGGTAGGCCTGGCCGCGGAGTATCCGGTTGATCCTGGAAATCGCATCGACGGTCTCGCCGCGATGGCTGGAGGCGATCTCCACCACCAGTGCATTCAGCAGCACCTGCACGGATGCCGTTGCGTTGGTAAAGGTCATGCCGTGGCTCGATACGATGAGTGCATCCCTCGCCAGCGATACCGCCGGCGCAGTCTCGCGATCGGTGATGGCCACCGTGGGTATGCCCCGCTCGCGCGATTCCTCCAGCACCTCGAGCGTCTGCTTCGAATAGGGAGGAAACGAAAATACGACGACGAGGTCGCTCGGCCGCAACACGACGAGCTGCTCGCGCGGCGACGTATAGCGCGTCGCCAGGCGCGTCGCGCGCAGGCCATGTTCGATGAAGAGGTAACAGGCGAAGTCGGCGAGGTAAGCCGATATCCCGAGACCGAAGGTGTAGACGTGATCCGCGCGAAACAGCGCGGCCGCCACCTGGCGGAAAACCCTTCGATCGACGCTCTCCAGGGTACGCCCGATGTTCTGCTGCTCGAGCTTGGCAACGGCCAGCAGGGAATCACGTTCGATGGACGCAGCATCTTCTGCAGCAGGTGTGCTCGCCGATGCCGCCATCTCGTCCCGCAGCGCCTCGACCATCGCCATCTTCAGGTCGGCATAGCCGCTGTAACCGAGTCGCTGGCAGAAGCGGACCACCGTGGCCTCCGACGCGCCGGTACGCTCGGCGAGCTCGGGCACGGAGAGGAAAGGGATCTCCTGCACGTGGTCGAGCACGTATTCGGAAATCGCGCGCTGTTGCCGCGTGAGTTCGCCGGCGGCCGCGAAGATTCGATGCCGCAGCTCGCTGCCGGAATGCTCGTCGCTCAGTGCGGATGTCGAGATTGACTGTTCTTTTTTCATTTTTCGATACTAAATGAAAAATATTTTTCATTCAATATCAAAGTATTAAATATTAATAATCAGTTACTTATAGATCACCTTCGATAAATTTACATTCTATGAAATGATAATTTCATGAGTAATGAAAGTTTTGCTTGCTTTGATAGCAGCAGCAGGCTCGTCAATACCCGGGTCGAGGTCGTACCCGTCAGGCCACGACTCCGAATACACGCCCCACCTGCGCCGTCAGCACCATCGCGAGCGCACCCCAGAACGTGACGCGGGCGGCGCCAATGACGATCGGCGCACCACCGGCGCGGGCGGCGAGACCGCCCAGGAACGCGAGGAAGAACAGCGACGACACGGCGACCGCCAGGATCTGGTTCGCACCCACGACGAGCCACGCGACAATCAGCGGCAGCGCGGCGCCGACGGTGAACGTTGCTGCGGACGACCACGCCGCCTGCGCCGGCTGCGCGGTCACCTTGTGCGAGATACCGATCTCGTCGCGCGCGTGGGCGGCGAGCGCGTCGTGCTCCATCAGCTGGTGTGCGACCTCTTCCGCCAGCGCCGGCTCCAGCCCGCGATTGACGTAGATGCCGGCGAGCTCGTCCTTCTCCAGGTCGTAGTTTTGCTCCAGCGCGCGTCGTTCGATCTCGAGATCGGCGCGCTCCGTGTCCGCCTGCGAACTCACCGACACGTACTCGCCGGCCGCCATCGACATGGCGCCCGCGACGAGCCCGGCGGCGCCGGCGAGCAGGATGTTTTCCTGCGTCGTCTGCGCCGAAGCAACGCCGATGATGAGACTCGCGGTGGACACGATGCCATCGTTTGCGCCGAGCACGGCGGCTCGCAGCCAGCCGACCCGGTGTACCCTGTGTTTTTCTTCGTGACTCATCCGGACCCTCGCGAGGATTGTCGATGACGATTGCCGACCGTCGTCCGCTGGAGCCGGCTTGCTGTTATAGTTTCGCACGAGATACGTGCTGCAGGTCACCCTTCGTCAATGAGAATCGCCATGCGCAAAAGAGCTTCCCCCTGGGTGTCTTTCCTCGCCGTGTTTGCCGCCGGCTGTACCGGCGTCCCGGAGGGCGTGGATACCGTCACCGGATTCGAACTGGACCGCTACCTCGGCACCTGGTACGAGGTCGCGCGCCTCGACCACCCCTTCGAGCGCGGCCTGTCCAATATCACGGCCAACTACAGCCTGCGCGATGACGGCGGCGTCAAGGTCG
>DATIUU010000056.1:0-8148 GCA_035466635.1 Woeseiaceae bacterium | reverse complement strand
TCGTAGAAAGCGAGCCACAGCTTGTCGAACGGCGCGCTGGGAAAGGTCTCCGAATAGAGCTTCCACACCGCGTTGCGGACCGCAGCCGGGCTGCTGACCTGCACGGTGTTTGTGACGTCGTAATCGTTACGCCGATCCTGGGACACGATACTGTTCTTCTTGTTATAGGTCGTATCGCCCGTTACTCGCTTGCGGCCGTCGTCAGTCATGCCGTCCTCCTGACAGCAAAGCGAGTCCTTGCACTGTCGGGCGCTGCAGACTCAATCATACACATCGCGATGCAAGCATACCGGGCCTTGTTCGAGAATATGTCATGTCGGGAAAATGTTGCCAGTCGACCTATCCGGGCGCCGCGTGGAGTTTCAGTCCGTGAACTCGGCGACGACGGGCGTGTGGTCGGAAGGACGCTCCCAGGTGCGCGGCTCCCTGTCGATGTAGCTGGCGGTGCAGCGTTTCGTCATCGCGGCGCTGGTGAGGATGAGGTCGATGCGCAGGCCGGCGTTGCGGCGGAACATCGCCGCGCGGTAGTCCCACCAGCTGAAGCTCTTCTCGGGCTGGTCGAACTTGCGGAACACGTCGTCGAGCCCGAGGTCGAGTACTTCACGGAGCGCGGCGCGCTCGGCGGGGCTGCACAAGATGGCGTCGCCCCACTTCTCCGGGTCGTAGACGTCCTCGTCGGCCGGCGCGATATTGAAATCGCCGAGCACGACGACGTTCTCGTGCCGCTCAAGCTCCCCGGCCAGGTAGTCCCGCAGCGTCCGCAGCCAGCCCAGCTTGTAGGCGTATTTCTCCGAGCCGACCTCGGAGCCGTTCGGCACGTACAGGTTGATCACCCGCACGTCGCCGAGCGTGGTGGCGAGCACCCGCCGCTGCGGGTCTAGAAGGCCGGGCAGTTCCAGCACAGGGTCGCGCGGCGCCGCCTTGCTGACGACGGCGACGCCGTTGTAGGTCTTCTGGCCGTTGGCGAGCGACCGGTAACCCGCCGCCGCCAGCTCGTCCTGCGGGAACATCTCCGTCAACTGCTTGATTTCCTGCAGCACGAGCACGTCGGGGTCGTTCGCCGCCAGCCACTCGAGCACCTGCGGCAGGCGCACCTTCATCGAGTTCACGTTCCAGGTGGCGATTTTCACGAGGGGACGATCCCGCTCTGCCTGAGGAGTGCGTCGATTTCCGGCCGCCGGCCGCGGAAGTCGACGTAGGCCTGCATGAAGTCGCGGCTGCCGCCGATCTCCAGGATCTCGCGGCGAAAGCGCGCCGCGGTGTCGGCATCGAAGATACCGGCCTCCTCGAATGCGGCGAACGCGTCGGCCGCGAGCACTTCGGCCCACTTGTAGCTGAAGTATCCCGCCGCGTAGCCGCCCGCGAAAATGTGCGAGAAGCCGTGCGGCAAGCGGTTGTAGGACGGGTGAGACAGCAGCGAGACTTCCTCGCGCACTTCGTCGAGCGTGGACAGCACGGTGCCGGGCGCGGCCGGGTCGTATTCCGCGTGCAGGCGCATGTCGAAAAGCGCGAACTCGAGCTGCCGCATCATCGCCAGCGCGGCACCCGTGTGGCGGCTCTGCTCCAGGCACTCGAACAACGCCATCGGCAGCGGCTCGCCGGTCTCGGCATGCGCCGAGCAGCGTTCGAGGACCTCGAAATGCCAGGCGAAGTTCTCCATGAACTGGCTGGGCAGTTCGACCGCGTCCCAGGGCACGCCGTTGATGCCGGCGATGCTCGGGTAGTCGATCCGCGTCAACAGGTGATGCAGCATGTGGCCGAACTCGTGGAACACCGTCACGACGTCGTCGTGGGTGAGAAACGACCGGCCGGTCTCGTCCCGCGGCGAAAAATTGCACACCAGGAAACCGACGGGCTGCGTCGCCGTGCCGTTGAGATGCTTGCGGTTGACGCAGCCATCCACCCACGCGCCGGTGCGTTTGCCGCCGCGGGCGTACAGGTCGGTGTAAAAACCGCCCACGTCACCGCCTTCGGCGTCGCGCACCCGGTAGTACAGCGCGTCTTCGTGCCAGGTCTCGACGCCGGGATCGATCGAAAAACGCACGCCGTAGAGCCGGCTCGCGAGTTCGAACAGCCCGCTCATCACGGTATCCGCGGGGAAATACTGCCGCAGGGCCTCGTTCGAAACGAAGTATTTCTCCTGCTTCAGTTTCTCGAGCAGGTACGACAGGTCCCAGGGCTCGACGGTCATGCCCGCGAACTCGCGCAGTTCCGAAAGCTCGGCTTCCGCCGCCGGTCGCGAGCGGGCGGCGAGGTCGCGCAGGAAATCGATGACCTGCCCGGGCGACTCGGCCATCTTGGTGGCCAGTGAGTAGTGCGCGTAGCTGTCGAAGCCGACGAGTCGCGCCGCTTCGTGGCGCAACGCCAGTATCCGGTCGATGTTGCCGCTGTTGTCCCAGTCGTCGCTGGCGCCCTGGTCCGACGCGCGGGTTACCCAGCCGTGATAAAAGGTCTCGCGCAGGCCGCGGTTCCCGGCGTGGGTCATGACCGCGTGGTAGGTCGGGAAATCGAGCGTCAGCAGCCAGCCGTCGCGGCCCCGTTTCGCGGCCTCCGCGGCGGCACGCTGCACGACCTGCTGCGGCAGGCCTTCGAGCTCGGCGGCGTGGTCGATGGAAAGCGCCCAGGCGTCCGCAGCGTCCTGGACCTTGTGGTCGAAGTCCGCCTGGGCCGCGGCCAGCGCCTGCATGATCTCCCGGAAACGCTTTTTCTGCTGCTCCGGCAGGTCCACGCCGGCGAGGTGGAAATCGCGCAGCGCATGGGCCACGACGTTGCGGCGCGCTTCGCCGGCCGCCGCGGAGAGGCCACTGTCCACCCGGGCATAGGCTTGCTGCAGCCGCGCATTCTGTGACAATTCGGTGCCGTACTCGGTCAGTATCGGTAATGCGGCGTTGTAGGCCTCGCGCCACTCCGGGGAACCGAGCACGCCCTGCAGGTGGCTAACCGGCGACCAGACCCGCGACAGCTCGTGTTGCATGTCCTCGAGTGGCAGAACGAGCGAATCGAACTCGGGGTCCGTGGTGTTGGCCAGCAGTTCGCCGAGCCGGTCGCGGTGGACGGCAATGAGGTGTTCGAGTGCCGGCAGGACATGGCCGGGTTCGATCTCCCTGAAGCGCGGCAGTGACGACGTGTCCAGAAGTGGGTTGGTCATGGGCGTAGCTGATATCCTTCTCCCGCGCAGGATGTTAGCACGGCACCGAAAGGAGTAAGGATTTGGCTAAGGAATACGACCTGTTGGTCATCGGCGGCGGCAGCGGCGGTCTCGCGCACGCGCAGCGCGCCGCGGAATACGGCGCGCGCGCCGCCGTGATCGAGTACGGGCCGCTGGGCGGCACCTGTGTCAACGTCGGCTGCGTGCCCAAGAAAGTCATGTGGTATGCGGCCGGGATGCAGCACCACCTCGACCACGCCGCGGACTACGGCTTCGACGTCGACGTGCGCGACCACGACTGGGCGTCCCTGAAGGCGCGTCGCGATGCCTACGTTACGCGCCTCAACGGCATCTACGAGAACAATCTCGACAAGCGCGGCGTCGACTATATCCAGGGCGCGGCGCACTTCGTCGACCCGCACACGCTGGTGGTCGGCGACGAGCACTACCGCGCCGAGCGGATCGCGATCGCCACCGGCGGCCGGCCGAAGGTGCCCGATGTCCCGGGCGCGGGATACGGCATCGTCTCGGACGACTTCTTCACGCTCGAGGAACGGCCGCAGCGCGTCCTCATCGCCGGCAGCGGCTACATCGCGGTCGAGCTCGGCGGCGTCTTCAACGCACTCGGCAGCGACGTGAACATCGTGGTGCGCAAGGACGGCATCGTGAGGAGCTTCGACGCGATGCTCGGCGAGGAGGTCATGGAGGCCATGGAGAACAGCGGCATTCGCTTCGATACCCACGTGATCCCGGCGAGTATCGAAAAGACCGGTGACGGCCTCGTGATGACCAGCGAGGACGGCCGCCGCTTCGGTCCCGTGGACTGCGTGTTGTGGGCCGTCGGCCGCGAGCCGAACAGCGACACGCTGCGGCTCGACGCCGCAGGCGTGAAGACGGATGCGCAGGGTTTCATCACCGTCGACACGTTCCAGGCGACCAACGTCGAGCACATCTTCGCGATCGGCGACGTCACCGGCGCGCAGGCGCTGACACCGGTGGCCATCGCCGCCGGACGCCGCCTCGCGGACCGTATCTACGGCAGGATGGAAGGCCGCCACCTCGACTACCGGCTCGTGCCGACGGTCATCTTCAGCCATCCGCCCATGGGCACGGTGGGCATGACCGAGGCGGAAGCCCGCGCCGAGTATGGCGACGCGATCAAGGTCTACCTGTCGCGCTTCACGCCGATGTACTTCGCGCTCGGCGAGCAAAAGCAGCGTTCCGTCATGAAGCTGATTACCGCCGGCAGCGACGAGCGCATCGTCGGTTGCCACGTGATCGGCGACGGGGCGGACGAGATGATGCAGGGCTTCGCGGTCGCGATACGGATGGGCGCGACGAAGAAGGATTTCGACGACACGGTCGCGATCCACCCGACGAGCGCCGAAGAATTCGTGACTATGCGGTGATCGAGATCTGCTTCAGCACGGGCTTGGTGTCGGGGCGCACGCCGCGCCAGATATGAAACGACTCGGCGGCCTGCTCGACGAGCATTCCCCAGCCCATTAGCGCATGCGCAGCGCCGTGCTCGAGCGCCCACTTGCAGAACGGCGTCGGGTGCAGGCTGTACGAGAGGTCGTAGCAGAACGTGGCCGGCGAAATGGCAGCCTCCGGGTACGGCGGCATCTCGCCGCCGTGGATGGCCGACGTCGCGTTGATGACGAGGTCGCAGGGTTCCGCGACCGGCACGTCGTCGAAGCTGCAGGCCCGCACCGGGCCGCGGGTGACGAACCGTTCGGCCAGGTCCTCGGCACGGCTCAGCGTGCGGTTGGCGATGCAAACGAGCCGCGGCTGCATCTCGAGCAGCGGGCCGATGATGCCGCGGGTCGCGCCGCCCGCGCCGAGTATCAGCAGGCTGGCGCCCTCGAGGTTGAGGCCCACGTTGACGACCAGGTCGCGCAGCAGCCCGATGCCGTCGGTATTGTCGCCGTAGATCTCGTTGTTGCGGAACGTGAGCGTATTGACGGCGCCCGCCGTGCTGGCGCGTTCGCTCAGGTGATCCACGAGCCGGAAAACGGCACGTTTATGGGGCACGGTGATGTTCAGGCCCTTGCCGCCGGTCCGCTGGAACTGGCGCACGGCTTCCTCGAGCTTCTCGGGCGCGACGCGCAGCAATTCGTAGCGCATATCCTGCCCGGTCTGTTGCGCGAACAGCTGGTGAATGACCGGCGACCGGCTGTGCGCCACCGGGTAGCCCATGACACCATAGCGGTCGACCGTCACCGTGCGCGTTACCCAGGCTGGTTATCCAGCCGACAGTATACCTATTCGGCGAGCCAGCGAGCCGCGTCCATGGCGAAGTAGGTCAGGATGGCGCTGGCACCTGCGCGCTTGATGCACACGAGTGCCTCGAGCGCCGACTTGCGCTCGTCCAGCCAGCCGTTCGCGGCCGCTGCCTTGATCATCGCGTACTCGCCGCTCACCTGGTAGGCGAACGTCGGCACGCCGAAGCGGTCGTGAACGCGGCGGATGATGTCCAGGTACGGCATCGCGGGCTTCACCATCACGAGATCGGCACCCTCGTCGAGGTCCAGCGCGACTTCACGCAGCGCCTCGTCGCTGTTCTCCGGCGCCATCTGGTAGGTGGACTTGTCGCCGCCGCCGAGGTTCGCGGCGGAGCCGACCGCGTCCCGGAACGGGCCGTAGAAACACGAGGCGTACTTGGCCGCGTACGCCAGGATCAGCGTGTGCCGGTGGTCGGCGGCCTCGAGCGCGCTGCGGATGGCGCCGATACGGCCGTCCATCATGTCGGACGGCGCGACGATGTCGGCCCCCGCCGCCGCGTGCGACAACGCCTGCCGCGTCAGCATCGCGACCGTTTCGTCGTTCATGACGTAGCCTGCGTCGTCGATGATGCCGTCCTGGCCATGCGTGGTGTAGGGGTCGAGCGCGATGTCGGTGATCACCGCGAGGTCGGGGTACGCCGCCTTGATCGCCTGCACCGTTCGCTGCACGAGCCCGTCGGGATTCGCGCACTCGGCGCCGTCGAGGCTTTTCCTGTCGGTGTCGATGACGGGGAACAGGGCCACGGCGGGGATGCCGAGTTCGACGCCTTCGCCGAGCGTCGCCAGCAGGCGGTCAATGCTCTGCCGCTCGATGCCGGGCATGGACTCGACCCGCTCCGTGCGGCCCTCGCCGTCGAGCACGAAAACAGGGTAGATCAGATCGCTCGCGGAAAGCCCGGTCTCCGCCACCAGGCTCCGCAGCGCGGCTGTACGGCGCGTACGCCGCATTCGAATTCGGGGGAACTGACCGGCAGCATGTATACTCATAGCTAATCAAAATGGCAAAAAGATTGCTTTATTTTCCCTGTATTTAGGCAGTGTTTCCACGCCTTAATCACAGATTTCCGCAGAATCGGTAATAAAAATACAACGGGGCGGGTCAACTCGTATGAATAGCAGTGATGCCGGACAGACCAGGCGTCGGAGATTCGACGAACTGGTGGCCGTATTCCACCAGGACATGTACCGCTACGCTGCCTGGCTCAGCCGGGACAGGACCGTCGCCGAGGATGTCGTCCAGGAATCACTGCTGCGCGCCTGGAAGTCGCTGGACTCGTTGCGGGACGACGCGGCCGCCAAGCACTGGTTGCTGACGATCGTGCGACGGGAAAACGCCCGGTATTTCGAACGCCGCCGCCTCGAAACGGTGGATGTCGATGACCTGACGCCGTCGCAGGAAGCGTTGCTGGCCAGCGAGCCGGACCACGAACTCGACGACGTGCGCGATGCGATATACAGGCTCGACGACGATTATCGAGAACCGCTCGTGCTGCAGGTCCTGATGGGCTACAGCACGAACGAAATAGGTGAGCTGATGGGGCTCAGGCAAGGTGCGGTACTGACGCGCCTGCACCGCGCCCGCAACAGGCTCAGGGATGAAATAGAGAAAGAGACTGCCCCCGGGTAACCGGAAACGTGAAACCGATGAACTGCGAAGACTACAAAGAGGCAATCGGAGCGGACCCGTCCTACGACGGCGGTGAGGCTCACATCGCGGCTTGCGCCGGCTGCCTCGCATACCGCGACGGGATGCGCACGCTCGACCGAAAGATCGGCCGCGCGCTCGCGATCCGCGTGCCTGAACTTCGTATGCCGGAATTACCGGACATCGATACCACGGGCGTAGTCTCCCTGGCAGCGCGGCGGCGGTTCACCACGCCGGTCTGGATGGCCGTTGCGGCAACGCTCGTGCTGGCGGCCTTCGTCGGTATCCGGATGTATGGCAGCGGTGTCGCGTATCCGTCGCTTGCGGACGAAATCGTGGCGCACCTGGATCACGAGCCCTACGCGCTGCGCGTCACCGACGAGCCGGTCGACGACCGGCGGCTGGCGGAAGTCGTGCCCGCAAACCTGGCGCGAATGAATCACGACGCAGGCCTGATCAGCTATGCACAGACCTGCGTGATCAACGGCAATGAGATACCGCACCTGGTCATCCAGGGAGAGCGGGGCCCGGTGACGATACTGTTGCTGCCGGACGAGACGATCGACGATGCGGTGCAGATCGAGGGCGAGAGCATCGACGGCATTATCCTGCCGGTCGGCAGCGGCAGCGTCGCGATCATCGGCGAGCGCAATGAAAACCTCGATACGATCAAGCAGAATGTAGTCAATTCAGTGACCTGGAGCACCTGACGCACCTTGTTGCTGTTAATCCATGCCCGGCCTTGGGCAACAAAACTAGGAGAGAAAGTCATGTCAGACAAGAAAGTAGTAAAACCCGTTGCACTGGCTGTAGGTGCCGCCCTGGCAAGCACGTTCGCCATCGGTGGTATCGCTAACGCGGACACCGTGGACAACCCGTTTGCCATGTCGGCGCTGAGCGCCGGCTACATGCTCGGCGCGGGCGAAGGCTCCTGCGGCGGCGACAAGGAAGGCAAGGACAAGGAAGGCGCCTGCGGTGGCGACAAGGAAGGTGAAGGTTCCTGCGGCGGCGACAAGAAGGGTGAAGGCGCCTGCGGCGAGGGTTCCTGCGGCGGTGACAAGAAGGGCGAA
>DATIUU010000055.1:0-2433 GCA_035466635.1 Woeseiaceae bacterium | reverse complement strand
GGCGTGATCTCGCGGCGGTGGAAATCGAGCAGCATGTCGCGGTCCACCTGCGCCACGAGTTCGGGCGTCCATACCGAGCCCATCGGGCTGCCGGCGCCGTAGATCGCGCGCTCGAACAGGCTGCCCGCGGCGCTCGAGGGCGATTTCTCCAGCGTCGCGAGCCAGGCGCCGATCTGCTGCTTGAGCTTGTTCAGCTCGTCGTCCGGGTACGTCGGATGCCGCAGCACTTCCGCCGCGATGTCCATGGATTCCTCGAGTTTGCTGTGCAGGATGCGATAGCCGAAGGAGCTCTCCTCGGTTCCCGCCTGCGGCTGGCCGGTCATGGCGATCGCGTCCTTCGCGGCGGCGAGCTCGTGCGCATCGTACTTTTTCGTACCCTTGTCCATGAGGGACAAGGCGAAGCTCGCCAGCCCGGGCGCGTCCGCCGGGCTCGCCGTGCTGCCGGCGCCGATGCGGATCGACACGTCGACGATCGGCAGTGCATCCCGCGTCGCGACGACGACGCGCATGCCGTTGTCGAGGGTCGCGGTCTCGATGCCGGGGAAGGAAATGTCCGCGTCGGCGGACACCGCCGGGATCGCGGAGCGGTCGACCGCCGTCTCTGCAACCTGGTACTCGGGGAACGGCAGCACCGTGAGCTCGTAGTACCCCCGGGTCAGCCAGCGCTTCGCGGTGTCCCTGAGCTCTGCCGGCGTAGCGGCGTTCAGCCACTCGAGTTCCCTGTTGATGTACAGCGGATCGTCCGAGTACAGGTAGCCCTCGGCCAGCACGCGGCCGATGGCCGAGGTCCGTTCCAGTGCGCTGATCATGTACATGTTCACGCCGAGCTTGGCGTTCTCCACGATCTGCTCGTCGGGACCCTTCTCGAGATATTCCGCGATGATCCGGTCGACGATCGGCAGCACCTGCTCCGGCGTGACGCCGGGCTTGAGATCGATCGTGAGGTTGTATTCACCGCTCAGCACGCGCCCGTACGCGCTGCCGTACACGCTCGTCGCGAGCTGCAGGTCGTCGACCAGCGTCTTCTGCAACGGCGAGTTCTTGTTGGCGACGAGCGATTCGTTGACGAGGTACATGAGCGTGGTATCGCGATCGTTGAGCCCGGGCAGCGCCCACACGCGCGTGATGCGCGTCTGGCCGACGCGGTCGTACATCGCCTCCTTGCGGTTCTCCGCGAGTTCCGGGACCCACTGCTTCGGGTACACCAGCGGCACGCCCGCGGGCGCCTCGCCGAAGTAACGGGAGACCTTGTCCTTCGCGGTCTCGACGTCGATATCGCCCGCGAGCACCAGCACGACGTTGGAAGCGCCGTAATAGGTGTTGAACCACTCGTGCACGTCGTCGAGCGACGCGTTGTCGAGGTCTTCCATGGAGCCGATGATCGAATGCCGGTACGGATGATCGACGGGATACAGCCCGGCGCGAATGCGGTCGCCCATCTGCGCGTACGGCCGGTTCTCGCGCTGGCGCTTCTCGTTCTTGACCACGCCGCGCTGCTCGTCGAGCGCCTCCTGGGTGACGGCGCCGAGCAGGTAGGTCATGCGATCGCTTTCCATCCACAGCGCCATGTCGAGCGCGCCCGTCGGCACCGTGGCGTAGTAATTGGTGCGGTCCTCGGAGGTCGTGCCGTTCATGCCCGTGGCGCCCGCGTCCATGAACGGCGAGAAGTACTCGCCCTCGCGGTTGTCGGTGCCCTGGAACATCAGGTGCTCGAACAGGTGCGCGAAGCCGGTCTTGCCGTCGGGCTCGTCCTTGGAGCCGACGCCGTACCACATGCCCACGAACACGGTCGGCGTCGAGCGGTCGGTGTGCACGAGCACCGTCAGGCCGTTGTCCAGCCGGAACATCTCGTAGGGGATATGGACCTGCGTTGCGACGTCGTCGTCGGCGGCGTACGCGGCGGCGCACAGCGCCAGCGCGACCAGCCAGAGCGTCAGAATCTTTCGTGTCAGCTCCACCGGGGGGCTCCTGTCAATCAGCTAAAGCACGCGATTTGCGTCAATTTCGACGCAAATACAAACAAATTTTCAGATTTTCCTGCAAAATAGCGGGGCGCGGCCCTTGCGATCCTGCGGCCGGCTTGTGATCAGACACTATACAGGGTGCCGGGTTTCATCATGAAGTGCATTTCGATCGCCGCCATCGCGCTGCTCGCGCCCACGGTGGCGGGTTTCGCCCACGAACAGCCGCCCGCAGCACTCGACCTCGACGAGGCGCTGGCGCGGCAGTCGGCGAGCGACCTGCTCGACGGCGTCGCGAGCGCCTACGACTGCAACCTGTCGCTGCACTCGCTGCGCCGGCTCGGGCGCGAGGACAGTCCCGTCTACCTGATCGAAGTGCAGATGGACGGGCCCGAGTGCGACGACGCCCTGCTGCTGCTCGCGCGCCATGGCGAGGAACGCGACTTCGTCTTCCGGCGCTGGGAGCCCGCGC
>DATIUU010000054.1:0-8809 GCA_035466635.1 Woeseiaceae bacterium | reverse complement strand
GCAGCGACAGGTTGCGCAGACGCCGCCTTTGCAGGAATACGGCAGGTCGATGCCGTTGCCGGCGGCCGCATCGACGATGTTGTCGTCGTTGCGATGCATTTCGAAAGACTTCCGGTGGCCGTCCAGGATGATGGTCACGGTCGCCTGGTCCGCCGATTTCGCCGCCGCTGCCGGACGCGCCGCCGCGGCCTCGCGCGGAACGCCGAAGCGTTCGCTGTGAACACGGTCGGCGGGCAGCCCCAGTGCCACGAGGGTATCCGTCACCTCCCGGATCATCGTGTCCGGGCCGCAGACGAAAGCCTCAGCCGGTTCGAGCCCGGCGCAGAAATGCGCGTAGAGTTCGCGGACCTTGGCGGCATCGAGCCGGCCCGCGGCGACCGGGAACTCCTGCTCTTCGCGGCTGAACACGAAGTGCAGTTGCAGGCGCTGCGGGTAACGATTCTTGAGCGCGTACAGGTCCTCGATGAACATCGTCGTCGCCTGCTTGCGGTTGCCGTAGAACAGCACGAAGCGGCTGTGCGGCTCCGTTTCCAGCACCGACTTGATCATCGAGAGTATCGGCGTGATGCCGCTGCCGGCCGCAAAGCCGAGGTAGTCCCTCGCATGTCCCTTGTCGAGGTCGACGTGGAAGTGACCGGCCGGCGGCATGGCATCGAGCGTGTCGCCGACCGACAGCCGGCTCGCGGCATGCTCGGAGAACGTTCCGCCGGGCTGCACCCGGATACCGATCTCCAGCGGGCGTTCGTCCACGCCGGAACAGATGCTGTAGGTCCGGCGCAGTTTCTCGCCGCCGATGGTGATCTCGAACGGCAGGTGCTGGCCGGGCAGGAACTCGAACTCGGTTTCGTACTCGGGAGGCACGGTGAGCGCGATACGCACCGAGTCCGTGGTCTCGTGCTCGATGCGTTCGATGGTCAGGGGGCGGAACTGTTTCATTCAGATGCACTTGAAGTATTCGAACGGTTCGAGGCATTCGCGGCAGCGGTACGCCGCCTTGCAGGCCGTCGAGCCGAATTCACTGACGACCTCCGTCGCCGTCGCGCCGCAGCGCGGGCAGGCCACGGCGGCGCCACCCCGCAGCAGGGCGCGTTTCCCGGCGCCGCTTGCCGGCGGCGCGATACCGTATACGCGCAGCTTTTCGCGGCCGTCATCCGTGATCCAGTCGGTCGTCCACGGCGGCGACAGGACGCGCCGGATTTCCACCTGTTCGACGCCGTGCGCGTGCAGCGCGTCCAGCACGCTGTCTTCGATCACCTCGGTGGCCGGGCATCCCGAATAGGTCGGTGCCAGCGAGACGGTGACGGTGGCGCCGATCTCCACGTCCCGGACGATACCGAGGTCGGTGATCGACAGCACCGGGATCTCGGGGTCGGCCACCTGGCCGAGCCAGCGCAGGATCTCCTCGCGACTGTAAGCGGCCGCTACCAACTCGCACCCGGATGCGCGCGTTGCAGGTATTGCATCTCGGCAATCATGTAGCCCAGGTGCTCGGAATGCCGCCCGGCCTTGCCGCCCGACGCCATGCCCTCGTCCTGCGGCTTGTCGAGCGTCGCGTTGACGAGAATCGCATGGATGTCGGCGCGCCAGCGCTCCTCGAGCCGCGCGAGCCTCGGGCCGCCCCACGCCCGCTCCACGATCGTATCGACTTCATCGGCCTCGAACATCTCGCCCGTGTAGCGCCAGAGTTCGTTCACCGATGCCTGCACGCGGCGGTGGCTCTCGTCGGTGCCGTCGCCGAGCCGCACCAGCCATTGCGTGTTGTGGCGCAGGTGGTAGCGGATCTCCTTCCCGGCGCGCGCGGCGATCCCGGCGAGATGCGCGTCATCGCACTGGGTGAGCGCATCGAGCTGCGCGAGGTAGAACAACTCGAACAGCACCAGCCGCGCGATCGAGTCGCCGAAATGCCCGTTCGGCTGCTCCAGCAGCAGCAGGTTGCGGAACTCGTTCTCGTCGCGCAGGAACGCGAAATCGTCTTCGCCGCGCCCCTGCCCTTCGAGCTCGCCCGCGTAGGTGTAGAACATGCGCGCCTGGCCGATGTAGTCGAGCGCGAAATTCGCGTTGGCGAGTTCTTCCTCGAGTTCGGGATATGCCGCAACCTGCTCGACCATGCGCTGGCCGAGCACCAGCGCATTGTCGCCGAGGCGCGTCACGTAAGCCAGCAGCGCGCTTTCCTTGTTCACAGGTTGTCGACCCCGTCGGGCATGTCGTAGAAGGTCGGGTGGCGGTAGATCTTGTCCTCGGCCGGCTCGAAGAACGCGGCGGACTCGGCCGGATCGGACGCCACGATCTGGCTGGAGCGCACCACCCAGATGCTCACGCCCTCGCTACGGCGGGTATAGGTATCGCGCGCGGCGTCCAGCGCCATCTGGTCGTCGGCCGCATGGATGCTGCCGGCATGGCGATGACTGAGCCCCGACTTGCTGCGAATGAAGACCTCGTACAGCGGCCATTCCTTCCCGGACATTGCGTTATCTCCTAGGCGGCGTCTTTGGCGGCGTGCTTCGCGGCATAGGCCTGCGCGGCCTCGCGCACCCAGGCGCCGTCGTCGTGGGCCTTGCGGCGCTTGTCCATGCGATGCCGGTTGCAGGGGCCGTTGCCCGCGAGCACATCGTGAAACTCCTGCCAGTCGATCTCGCCGTGGCGGTAGTGTCCCGTCTCCGCGTCGAACTCGAGGTCGGCGTCGGGCACCTTCAGGCCCAGGAACTCGGCCTGCGGCACGGTGACGTCGATGAACTTCTGGCGCAGCTCGTCGTTCGTGAAACGCTTGATCTTCCATGCCATGGACTGCGCGGAGTGCTTCGAGTCGGTGTCGCTCGGCCCGAACATCATCAGCGACGGCCACCACCAGCGATTCAGCGCGTCCTGTGCCATCGCCTTCTGCTTCGCGGTGCCCTTGCAAAGTGTCACGAGGATGTCGAAGCCCTGGCGCTGGTGAAAACTCTCTTCCTTGCAGACGCGGATCATCGCCCGCGAATACGGTCCGTACGAGCAGCGGCACAGCGGGATCTGGTTCATGATCGCGGCACCGTCGACCAGCCAGCCGATGGCGCCGATGTCGGCCCAGTTGAGTGCCGGGTAGTTGAAGATACTCGAGTACTTCGCCTGCCCGCTCAGCAGGCCCGCCACCATCTGGCCGCGCGACACGCCGAGCGTCTCCGCCGCGCTGTACAGGTAGAGCCCGTGGCCGGCCTCGTCCTGGATCTTGGCCAGCAGTATCGCCTTGCGCTTCAGCGTCGGCGCCCGCGTCAGCCAGTTGCCCTCGGGCTGCATGCCGATGATCTCGGAGTGCGCGTGCTGGGAAATCTGCCGAATGAGCGTGCGGCGGTAAGCCGCCGGCATCCAGTCCTTCGCCTCGATCTTCTCCTCGGCATCGATGCGCGCCTGGAACGCGGCGAGTTGCTCCGCGGTTTCCTCGCGGCCGCTCGCTGCCGGCTGTTTGTCTTTCTGGTCAAGCCCTTGTGTGTACACGATTTCTCCTCGAGTACCTGTAGGAGCGGGCCTGGGCCCGCGATCGATGCCAGCCTCGAACCCTTCGCGGTTCGAGAACCGCTCCTACAGGACGCTACCCGCCCCCCGCCGCAGGAGCGGGCCTGGGCCCGCGATCGATGCCAGCCTCGAATCCTTCGCGGTTCGAGAACCGCTCCTACAGGAACGGGCTGTAGGAGCGGGCCTGGGCCCGCGAACGGGTCGCGGTTCGGGAACCGCTCCTACGGCGGGGTTCCGGTCTGGGTCGCTAATCTGTCACGGTTTTCGACAACTTTCAACGCAGTTTGTATCAGTTTTTTACCGGTTTCACGACCAGCGTCTGCAGCGCGAAGCCGATGGCGCCCTGCGTATCGTAGAGCTGCGCCTGCGACAGGCCGATACCGGTCGGTTCCCAGAACGAGCGCGCCGACGCCGCCAGCCATTCCGATTCGGGCAGGCGAAACACGGCAATGGTCAGGTCCGGATTCACGAACGTCGCCTCGGCGAAGGTCGAGTTCCTCGAGATGCCGTTGCCGCAGTCGGCCAGCGGGCACAGCGCCTGGGCCGGGCTCGGCGTCTCGCCCTCCACGATCGGCAGGGTCCGCATCCACAGCGTCGTCGGCCCCGGGTCCGGGGTCTCGCCGGGCGGATAGGCGACCTCGATCCCGGACTGGAAGAACGGCAGCCCGTGCAGTGCGCGGTCGACGGGAAACGGCCCCGGGGCCGCCTCGCCCAGGTCCGGTCCCGGCAGCGACGCCGTCGGCAGCGGGCCGCATTCGCTGGCGGTGATGAACAGGCTCGAGGCCTCGGCGCAAAGCTTGCCGTCGGTTGCCGCAAGCGTTGCCGTCGCCGTCGCGACGTTGCGGCCGTCCCGGTCGATGCTCGCTGCAATGCGAAACCCAGCCATCGGCACCGGTCGGTGAAACGTCACGGTGACGCGCGCCAGTTGCTTGCCGGGAACGACGGCTTCGAGGGCACGGACCAGTACCGCGGTAACCGGCCCGGCGTGGCAGGCGTCGGCGGACCACGGCCCGCGCGCGGCGTCGTTGCCGACGAGGAGATCGCCGTCGATGCGGAAGAACGCCGTGTCGCCGGATTCGATCACGGCAACCGCTCGCCGCGGCTCACCGAGCGGCCGCGGAAGATCGCCACCGTCTCGTCGCGCTGGTTGCGGACGAGGACGGTGTAGAAGCCGGTCTTGCTGCCGCGGCAGTCTTCACGCGCCAGCGCGCGCAGCTCGTCGTCGAGGCGCGCCGGGCGCAGGAAATCGATACTGGCCGCCGCGGCGACCGTAACGTCGTCGTAGCCGTTGCACGCGAAGGCAAATGCGGTGTCGGCCAGCGTAAACAGCAGGCCGCCGTGGCACACGCCGAGGCCGTTGACCATGTCTTCGCGTACGGTCATTCGCGCAATGGCTTTGCCCGCTGCGGGGATGTCCACGCGAATGCCGAGCGCCTGCGATGCCGCGTCCTTCGCGTACATCGCTTCGGCACAGCGCTTCGCTGTCTGCGTGGTGTCCATGTCAGGCACTGATTCTCCGCTTCGGCCGCGCGCCCGCAAGCCCGCCGAAGCGCTGCAGGTAATCGCCCGCCGGCGGCGGCAGCGGGCCGTCAGCGGTCTCCATGACCTCGCTCAGGTACTCGTCGGCGGCGTGGTGCAGCTCGCGGTACAGGTTGCGGCACAGCTGGTAGGCCGCGGTGCCGTGCCAGCCGGCCGGCAACAGCGCCTGCGGCAGCTGCGGATCACGCAGCAGCACTTTTCGGTATTCCTGTATCAGTAGCGTGCGCGCGACGAAGGCCGTGCGCGGCTCGACACGGCGGGTTCTCTTCAATGCCGCAAACAACGGCCGGAACGTCGCGACGAATTCCTCGTACCGGGCGTCGATATCGTCGAGGTTCCAGGCAGACCCCGCGAGCTTGCGCATCGGTGTATCGCTGCGCAGCGTGCGCCCGGACATGATGACCACCTCGTCGGCCGCGCCGGCGCGCTTCAGCGTGGTCTCGAGATCGGATGCGTCCGGCGCGGGGTGCGCAAGCACGTTCGCCGACAGCGCACCGAAACCCAGCCAGCGGCACTCGCGGCGCACGCTCTCTTTCCTGCCTGCGTCGAGGTTGGACAACAACAGCAGGCACCAGTTGCCGTCCCAGCCGGTGGCCGGTTCGCCGTAGATACGGTGCGTCGCGGCGCTGAATTTTTCGCGCCCTTCGTCGGTCAGGCTGTAGAACGAACGCCGGCCGACCTGTGACGACTGCAGCCAGCCCTCCTTCACGAGCCGGAACACCGACGTTCTCACGAGCCGCTCATTGACCCCGAACTCGGTCATGGCGCGGATCAGGCTGCCCAGCCACACGGTGCCGCCGCGCGGCGCGATCGAATCGCCGAACACGGTGGTAATGAGGGAGCCCGCGCGCAGCGTCGGCCGCGATCGGAACTCGTCCACGATCAGGTTGCAGGCTGATTCAATCGACATCTCTCGGCGCACTTGCTTTCGAATCGGGCGACCGTACAATTTGATACATAATAATTCAATTCCCATCTTTCTTTGTATCTGACTGAACCGGCCCGTGCGGCCGCTCCAGGAGTCGTAATGATGAAGCTCGGCAACCTCGCAGAGGACCGCTGGATAGAGGGCGACGGCGACGGCAAGGCATTGAGCAGCGCCGTCAGCGGAGAGACGATTGCGAGCATCACGAGCGACGGGCTGGATTTCCGCGGCATGCTCGCGCACGCGCGCAAGGTCGGCGGCGCCAATCTCAGGAAGATGACGTTCCACGAGCGCGGCGATAGGCTGAAAGCGCTCGCCCAGTACCTCCAGGAGCACAAGAAGGAATTCTACGCGTTGTCCACGCAGACCGGCGCGACGCGCGCGGACAGCTGGATCGACATCGACGGCGGCATCTCGACGCTGTTCGTGTTCTCGAGCAAGGCGCGCCGCGAGATGCCGAACGATCACGTGTATCTCGACGGCCCGCCGGAACAGATCTCGCGCAACGGCACCTTCGTCGGCCAGCACGTCTACACGCCCAAGCTCGGTGCCGCGGTGCACATCAACGCGTTCAACTTCCCGGTATGGGGCATGCTCGAGAAACTGGCGCCGACGCTGGCCGCCGGTGTCCCGGCCATCGTCAAACCGGCCTCGAGCACGGCGTACCTCACGGAACTCGTCGTTCGGCGTATCGTGGAATCCGGGATACTGCCGCCGGGGAGCCTGCAGATGATCTGCGGCGGCGTGGGCGACCTGTTCGATCACCTGGGCTGCCAGGACACGATCGCGTTCACCGGCTCGAAATCCACAGCCGAGAAGTTGCAGGCGCATCCGCGCGTCGTCAGCGAGTCGGTCGCGTTCACGGCCGAAACCGATTCGTTGAATGCGTCGATTCTCGGTCCCGACGCGCTCCCGGGCACACCGGAGTTCGACCTCTACGTGAAAGAGGTCGTGAGGGAAATGACGAGCAAGGCCGGGCAGAAGTGCACGGCAATACGCCGCGTCATCGCGCCCGCGGCGATCGCCGGCGAACTGGTCGACGCGCTGTCGACGGCGCTCGGCGAGGTGCGCATCGGCAACCCGGCAAACGAGGACATCGGCATGGGCGCGCTCGCGAGCCTCTCGCAGCGCGACGAAGTCCGCGCCCGCATCGGCGACCTCGCGAAGGAAGCCGACGTGGTCTACGGCGGCCGGGACGATTTCGAGGTCGTGGATGCCGACGCGCGGAAGGGCGCTTTCTTCATGCCCACGCTGCTGCATTGTGAGAAGCCCCTGCGCTCGTCTGCGGTGCACTCGGTCGAGGCGTTCGGCCCGGTGAGCACCGTGCTGCCCTACGACACGCTGGACGAGGCCATCGAGCTGGCGCGCATGGGCGAAGGCAGCCTCGCCGGTTCGATCTTCACCAGCGACAATCGCGTTGCGCGGGAGCTGGTGCTCGGCACCGCCGCGTATCACGGCCGCATGCTGGTCATCAACCGGCACTGCGCCGGCGAGTCGACCGGGCACGGTTCGCCGCTGCCGCACCTCGTTCACGGCGGGCCGGGCCGGGCCGGCGGCGGCGAGGAAATGGGCGGCGTCCGCGGCATCAAGCATTACATGCAGCGCACGGCGTTGCAGGGTTCGCCGGAGACACTGTCGGCGATCGGACACCGCTGGATACGGGGCGCGGACGAAAAAGACCCGGGTGTACACCCGTTTCGCAAGACGTTCGAACAGCTCGAACTCGGCGACACGTTCAGGAGCGAACTGCGCGAAGTATCCCTGGACGACATCAACCACTTCGCCGAGTTCACCGGCGACACCTTCTACGCCCACATGGACGGAGACGCCGCCGCGAAGAACCCGTTCTTCGAGGGCCGTGTCGCGCACGGTTACCTGATCGTCTCGTTCGCGGCCGGCCTGTTCGTCGATCCCGACTTCGGGCCGGTGCTCGCGAATTACGGCATCGACGATCTTCGGTTTGTAACTCCGCTCAACTACGGCGATTCGATCAAGGTTCGCCTGACCTGCAAGCAGAAGACGTTACGTGGCAGTAGTGGTTACGGCGAGGTGCGCTGGGACACGGAAGTCACCAACCAGGACGGCGAGGTCGTCGCTCAGTACGACGTGCTGACGATGGTGGCGACGGACGCACACTGGGCGTCCGTGCAATAACGCCGCCTATCAGGCGGTGCCGTACTTCGTCTCCACCTCGATGCCGACCTCCCTGAGAAAGCCGGTGGGTAAAATGCCGCCGGCACAGACGATGACGGCCTGGTTCGGCAGTATCACCGATTCGCCATCGACGTCGATCACGACCGCATCCCTGCGAATCTCCCGCACGCTGGAACTCATCAGCACGTTCAGTCGCCCCGCCGCGGCGAGCTCCGCCACCTTGTCCCTGTTCTTCGGCTTGGCGCGCGTGAACGCCGGCGAACGATAGGAAATCGCAACCGTCGATCCCGGCTGTTCCGCGATGCTGTGGGCGGCCTCGAGGGCGGAGTCGCCGCCGCCGACGACGAGCACGTGCTTGCCGCGATATTGCTCGGCGTCGATCAGCCGGTACACCACCTTGGACGACTTCTCGCCGGGCACGCCGAGCTGCCGCGGCGTACCGCGGCGGCCGATGGTCAGCAACACCGCGCGCGTCACGTAGCTGCCCTTGGTCGTCTTGACCTCGAACGAAACACCGTCGGGCCTGCGCGTTATGCCCGTGACGCGTTCCTTGTAGTTGATGTCGAGCCCCGTCTGCCGCTCGACGCCCTGCCAGTAAGCGAGGAGCTTCTCCTTGCTCGTCTCGGTGAACTTCATCGCGCCGACGATGGGCAATATTGCCGGGCGCGTCATGACCAGTTTGCCGCGCGGAAAATGCGCGACGGT
>DATIUU010000053.1:0-6056 GCA_035466635.1 Woeseiaceae bacterium | reverse complement strand
GCGTTTATCGACGGAGCCGGCTTCTGCCGGCTCTTTTCGTGGTGCTGGGCGGTTGCGCGTCGATCCCGCCGCCGGTGAGCGAGCTGCCGGTTGCCGACCGGGCCATCGAGCTCGAGGACGCGCCGTTCTATCCGCAGGAACTCTACCAGTGCGGGCCGGCGGCACTGACCACGGTGCTGGTGCAAAGCGGCGCGCCGGCGTCCCTCGACGACATCGTCGACAAGGTCTACCTGCCGGGCCGGCAGGGCAGCCTGCAGGTCGAACTCCTCGCGGCAACCCGTACCGAGGGGCGCCTGCCGTACGTGATCGACGGCAGTCTCGCCGCGATCTGGCGGGAACTGGAGATGGGGCGGCCGGTCCTGGTGCTGCAGAACCTGGGCGTCGAGGCGATTCCCCGCTGGCATTACGCGGTGGTTGTCGGCATCGATGCGGAGCGCGGCGAGGTCGTGCTGCGCTCCGGCACGGACAGGCGCCGCGTCACGGCGAAGAGGACCTTCCTGCACACCTGGCGGCGCGGCGGCTACTGGGGCATGGTGGTGCTGGCGCCCGGCGAGCTGCCGGCGGCCCCCGACAGGTCCCGCTACTTCGAGGCCGTCGCGGCGCTGGAACAGGCTGGCCGTGGCGAAGCGGCCGCAACCGCCTGGCAGGCCGCCCTCGGGCACTGGCCGGGCGACAGCGTGGCCCTCTTCGGCCTCGCCAATGCGCGCCTCGTCCTGGGCGACTACCCGGCGGCCGAGGAGGCGTACCGCAACCTGCTCGAACGCGAACCCGCCTTGGCCGTGGCGCGCAACAATCTCGCGCTGGCACTGGCGGAACAGGGTCGATACGACGCTGCCCTCGAGGAGATCGGCATCGCGCTTGCCGAAAACAGCGATGCGGCGGTGGAACACGAGCTCAGGGATACGGCGGCGACGATCCAGCGGCGCAGGCAAGGCGCCGAATAGCACGCGGGCCTAGGGCCTAGCGGGCCGTCCGCTCCGCGTCGTGCTTCAGGCGCATGCTGCGGCCGCGGCTCACGTGCAGCAGGTCGCTGATCTTGCGCACCAGCGAATCCTCGTACTTGTCGAGCCGGCCGTCGGCGTAGGCGACCTGCCACAGCAGCCCGACGATCCGCGCCTTCTCACTCTCGTCCAGGTTGTTGTGCAGCAGCTGCGTGAACTCATGCAGGGACACGAGTTCTTCCGCCTTTTCGTCCGCCGCGTTCACGAGTTCCGCGGCGTCTTCGGGCGACATCCCGAAATGCTTTTCGACGAGCCCGAGCACGCGCTCGAACTCGCTCTCTTCGAACACGTTGTCGGAGCGCGCGACGTCGAGCAGCAGGACGGCCGTCGCCGCACGCAATGCGCCCTCGCGGCTCCCGGCGTCGTCCTCGCCCGTGCGCGGCGCCGCTATGGCGTCGACCACCTGGTTGATGAATTGCCTGATCATTTGCTGCGCTGCTGTCCTGTTGCCGCCGAACTTCAATGATTGCGGGCCCGTGCGGGATTTTCAACCGCCCGCGGTATTGACCGGAATGGTTCTCGTCAGTTCACGGGCTTGCTGATAAGGTTGTCGGCATGCGACTCGGCCCCAATACCTACTCAGCCGGCCCCTTCTACGACGAGCTGATCGACCGCGACGGCAGCGCGCGGCCGCACGCAGCGCGGCTGGCCGACTATTTCAACGCGATGCAGCCGGACGAGCTCGCCGGGCGCCAGCGCGCCGTGGACAAGACGATCGTCGACATGGGCATCAGCTTCACGATCTACTCCGAGGGCGACAACATCGACCGGGCATGGCCGCTCGACATCATTCCGCGGGCGATGCCCGGCGACGAATGGAACCGCATCGAGGCCGGCCTCGTACAGCGGGTGCGCGCGCTCAACCTGTTCATCGACGATCTCTACAACGATCGCCGCATCCTTAAAGACAAGGTCGTGCCGGCCGAGATCATCGACAGCTCGCGTAACTACCTCGCACCGTGCCGTGGCGTCAGTCCGCGGCACGGCGTCTGGGCCAACGTCTGTGGCTCGGACCTCGTGCGCGGTGGCGACGGCACCGTGTACGTGCTCGAGGACAACCTGCGCGTGCCGTCCGGGGTCTCCTACATGCTGGAGAACCGCAACGTCATCAAGCGCGTGTTTCCGGGGCTGTTCCAGGATCACCGCGTACGTCCCGTGAGCGAGTACCCGACCTCGCTCAGCGCGATGCTGCAGTCGATTGCGCCGCCGGACGCGTCCGGCGAGAAGCCCGAGATCGTCGTGCTCACGCCCGGCATCTACAACAGCGCCTATTTCGAGCACAGCTACCTGGCGCGGACCATGGGCGTCGAGCTCGTCGAGGGCGGTGACCTGGTCGTCGGCGACGACGATTGCGTGTACATGCGCTCCATCGAGGGACTGACGCGGGTGGACACCATCTACCGGCGCATCGACGACGTGTTCCTCGACCCGGAGGTGTTCCGGCCGGATTCGATGCTCGGCGTGCCGGGACTCATGCGCGCCTGGCGCGCGGGCAACGTGTCGCTGGCCAATGCACCCGGCTCCGGCGTCGCCGACGACAAGGTCGTCTATTCCTACGTCCCGGACATCATCCGCTACTACCTGCAGGAAGATGCCATCATTCCGAACGTGCCGACGTGGCGCTGCTCCGAGCCGCAGCACCTCGACCACGTGCTCGCGAAACTCCCGGAACTGGTCGTGAAGCCCGCCAACGAATCGGGCGGCTACGGGATGCTGGTGGGGCCGCACGCGACGCGCCGGGAACACGATCAGTTCAGGGCGCTGCTGAAGCAGGACCCGCGCAATTACATCGCGCAGCCGACGCTCGACCTGTCGACGGTGCCGACGTTGTGCGGCGAGGCGCTCGAACCGCGCCACGTCGATCTGCGGCCGTTCATCCTGCAGGGCGAGAATGTCGCCGTGACGGCCGGCGGCCTGACCCGGGTCGCGATGCGCAAGGGCTCGCTCGTTGTCAACTCCTCGCAGGGCGGCGGCAGCAAGGATACCTGGATCATCGAGGCCGGCCGCTGATGCTGTCGCGCGCCGCCGAACGGGTCTACTGGACCGGCCGCTACCTGGAACGGGCGGAGAATACGGCGCGCATCGTGCAGCAGTATTCGCAGCTCCTGCTCGACCTGCCGGACGAAGTCGGCGTCGGCTGGCTCGAACTCGTAAGGATCGTCGGAGCAACGGGTGCGTTCCGCGCGAGCGGCAAGCCCGATACCGAGACCGGCATCCTCGAATTCCTGCTCGCGGATAACGACGGCTCCACCTCGCTGGCGTACTCGCTGCGCATGGCGCGCGAGAATATCCGCAATACCCGCGACCTCCTGCCGCACGAGGCGTGGGAAAACGTCAATGAGCTCTACCAGGAGACCCGCCGCAGTCTCGGGCCCGCCGCAATTGGTGAAGATCGTTTCGAAGTGCTCGCCGATTGCATCGGCGAGTGCCAGAAGATCAGCGGCATATTGACCGGCACCGTCAGCCATCACAGCCCGTATCATTTCCTGTCTCTCGGGCAGTGTATCGAGCGCGCCGACATGACGAGCCGCATCATCGAGGTCGCGGCCGCGTACATCCAGCACAATGAGCGGCTCGTGCGGCGCTATGGTTCGAGCCTGTGGACCAATGTCCTGAAGTCCGTCAGCGCGTTCCAGATGTACCGGCAGTATTGTCAGCGGCAGGTCCAGGGAATCCGGGTCATCGACTTCCTGTTATGCGACCACGCATTTCCCCGCTCGATCGCGTTCTGCATCGACAACGCACGGACAAGCTGCTGGGCGCTGCCGCGCGGCGACGACACGATTGCCGCGCTGGATGACGTCGACCGCCTGCTGCAGCCTATATCGGCCGACCAGGTCCGGGCCGCTGACGTTACGGCCCTGATGGATACCGTGCAGCTGCGGCTCGGGGAGGTGCACGGTGCCGTCGCCGCGACGTGGTTCCTGCACGAGGACGGCGCATGAAGCGTCTCGCTTGCTGCTGCGGGCAGACGGTGTACTTCGAAAACCAGAGTTGCGCCCGCTGTGGGCGCAAGCTTGCATTCGACCCGGCCACGTTGTCCATGGCATCGGAACCCGAACCCGGCGCCGGGCTGCCGTTTTGCTCGAACCGCGCCAGCGCGAGCCGCTGTAACTGGCTCGGCGATGCGGCGCTGCCCGGCGGCGCCTGCATCTCCTGCAGCAGCAGCGAGGTCATCCCGGCACTGTCGAAACCCGAAAATCGCGATCGCTGGCGCAAACTCGAACAGGCGAAACGCAGGCTTATCTACGACCTCCTGAGCCTGGGGCTGCCCGTCGACTCGTCGCGGCTGCGGTTCGTGTTCAAGGAAGACCAGCGCACCAATCCGGACGTCCACGAGGAACACGTGAACATCGGTCACTCCGAGGGGGTCATTACGATCAACGCAGCGGAGGCCGACGACGTCTACCGCGAGCAATTGCGGCAGCTGATGATCGAGCCTTACAGGACGCTGCTCGGTCACTTTCGTCACGAGGCGGGGCACTACTACTTCGACCTGATGCTGGACGATGAATTGCGCACCGAGGCCCGCCGCCTGTTCGGCGACGAGTCGGCGGGCTATGACCAGGCACTACGAAACCATTACCACAACGGCCCGCGCCCCGGGTGGGAACAACATTACATCACGGCGTACGCGAGCGCCCACCCGGCGGAAGACTGGGCGGAGACCTTCGCACACTGGCTGCACATCCGCTCCGCGCTCGAAACGGCGGATGCGAACGGTCTGACCCGCGTATCCGATATCGACGACTGGCAAAGCGCTTTCATCGACCTGGCCGTGCGGCTGAACGACGTGATGCGGAGTCTCGGGCTCGGCGACGCCTACCCGTTCGTCATTACGGCGGCGGTGGCGGAGAAGATCGATTTCGTGCGGCGGGCGATCCGGCGCTTTACGGGTCGACCAGCCGCACCTTCTTCTGCGGCAGGCTGATCGGCGGAAGCTGCTCGAACGCGCGCCGCAGGTTTTCCGCCCAGGCTTCGCGAATCTGCCGAAGGTACGGATCGTCCTCGGCGTAGACGATGTGGGTGTGGGAGCCCGGCGATCCCGCGCTGTAGATCATCAGCTCGATCGGCGGGCCGACGCTCGCGTTACTGCGCATCGTCGAATCCATCGACACGAGCCCGCACAGCGCGACGGTTTCGAGCGCGGCGTCCACGCGAATGATCCGGTCGAGAATCGGTTTGCCGTATTTTTGTTCGCCGATTTGCACGAACGGTGCGAGGTCGGTCGGCGATACGTAATTGCCCTGCGAGTAGATGTGAAACAGTGCGTGCTCGGCGTCACCGATCTTGCCGCCGAAAATGAAGTCGGCGTCGGGTGAAAAGCCGGGTGCGCGGTCGAGTTCCGCATACTTCGCCTGCACCTCGCGGCTGACGTCACCGATGTAGTCGGCCGCCTCGCGGATTCGCCTGACGGTCGCGAGGCTACGTTTCTCGTTCTCGCGGACGTCACGGTGCAGTCGCGCCACCACCGCCTGGGTGGTGGCCAGGTTACCCGCGCTCAACAGCGCGAAAAACCGCCCCGGAATCTTCGTAAACGGGTGCATCTTGCTGAACGTGCCGAGCTGGTCGATACCGGCATTCGTCCTCGAATCCGAGACGAAAACCAGCCCGTCGGTGACACAGGCGGCGAGGCAGTAGGTCATGAGCGAAGCTTAGCGCCCGGCCGGCTGCAATGGAATACGCGCGACGCCGTACCTTATACGTGCGCCGTACGGCAGCGTATGATGGCGTTTCGTCGCCGACGGCGCAGAGGGACGTCTATGCAGGCAGCAACAGAGGAAATGGCGGGATCCCTGGCGGACCTGCTTCGTTCCGGTAGTGCCGAGGAGGTCGAGGACAGGCTCGACGCCATGGCGCCGGACGAGCTGTTGCACGAGGTCTACCTGCTTGCCCCGGGCGATCAGCGCAGGCTGCTGACACTGCTTTCGCCCGAGCGGGCGGCCGCATTGCTGGAGGTGGTGCCGGACGCTCATGCCGCCAACCTGATCGAGGAGATGCACGCAGCGGAAGCCGCGCCGATCGTCGAGGAACTCGCCAGCGATCATCGTGTCG
>DATIUU010000052.1:0-2563 GCA_035466635.1 Woeseiaceae bacterium | reverse complement strand
AGGGGCGGGATTATATATGGAATGTGACGCCTGTGGGGCCGACGGGCTTTAATCGCTGCTAGTCTTGCCCCATATCCAATGATGACAACCCGGTGTCCCGGGGTCCAGCCAATTGCCAGAGGGAATGCATGCTCTTCAGGGCGCTCCTGCTCACGCTGTCGCTGTTGCCGCTACCGTCATTCGCCGCCGATGGCGACTACGGCGTTGATGGACGTTACCGCTCCGCCACCTTCGCCTACGAGATCGCCCCGCCGGCGGAGACCTGGGTCCCGTGGTCGGGGCTCGCGGACGACTATGCGCACGCGGACTCCGGTTACCTCGGCGTCTTCGGCTACGGCTCGGTCGTCATGCCGGTCTGCTGGCAGGGCGAGGCGCCGTCGCAGGGCGCGCTTCTCGACGTATTCCTGTCGCGTTTCGGCGAGGATTACCCGACTCCCTTCATCAAGTCCGAGGCGGACGTCAGCAAGGACGGCGCGCGCGGCAAATACCTGCTGGGCAGGGAAGAAGTCGACGGCGTGGATTTTGCCTATCACTTCTGGATCGTTGCGAACGACCGCTGTGCCTACACGCTGGCGGCCTGGGGCCCGGCCGACGATGATCGTACCGCGACGCACCTGCATGCCCTCTGGGAGCAGCTGCGGCTGAACGCGGCGCCGGGCGTCCTCGACAAAGACGCCTCCGGCGAGGAAAAGGCCGCAAATGCCTTCTTCCTGAACCAGCTGGGCATGCATTACTACGACGCGCGCAGCTACCGCGCTGCATTTCGCTACCTGTCGCAGGCCGCCGACCTCGATACCGGCGAACCGATGTACGTCAGGAACGCGCTCCACGTGCTGGTGGAGATCGACGCCTACGGCGAAGCCTACGACTGGCTGCAGCCGCGGCTCGGGCGCCATGCCGGCGATCTCGTCGTGCAGAGCTGGGATGCCTGGCTTGCCTACCAGACCGGCGACGCCGACAAGGCCATTCGCGTCTACGACGAACTGTTCGGCGCCGGCTATCGCGAAGACGACGAGTTCGCGGTGTACGCGGGCCTGCTCGCGGACCGGGGCGAGTGGCACAGGGTCGAAGCGGCACTGGAGCGCTATGCCGATGACGGCATGACCGACACCCTGCGGAAGCTGCAGGCGGATCTCCAGAGCCGGCGCGGCCATTACGCCGAGGCGCTCGCGATACTCGACGGCATGATCGAAGGCCGGCCGTTCAGCGCCGACCTCGCCTACGCGAAGATCGAGGTCCTCGACCGGATGGAGAGGCCCGCCGAGATACTCGTGCTCGCCGAGCGCCTGCTCGAGCAGAACTATCGCTCCCTGGAGAGCTACTTCTACAAGGGTTATGCCGAGTACCAGCTGAAGTCCTACCTCGCGGCACGCGACTCCTTCAATGCGGCGCTCAAGTACTCGCCGACCAGCCCGGTGGTCCGCGAGTATCTCGCGAGCATCGACAACATCCTCGGCGAGGGCGAGAAAGCCGGCATCAGCGAAGTCGTGGCCGCGGTTCCGCTACCGGGAGAACTGCAGTCGCTGGTCGACGATGCCGCGTTCGGCGCGACCGTCGACGGCTACGGCGCCTGGCTCCTGAACCGCATCACCGGGTATGCCTTCGAAGGGGGCGAGACGCTGAGGCAGACGCTGCTGCAGCAGATCAAGCTGCAGGATGCACAGGGCGTCGCACAGTTCAGCACGCTGCAGTTCAACTTCGACCCGGCGTTCGAGCAACTCTACGTCAACAGCCTCGTGGTGAGGAACGCGGCGGGCGAGATAATCGCCGCGGGAGACCCGTCCGCGTACTACGTGACCAGCACGGTCGACGGCTTCGAGGCGAGTACCGAGAAGACCGCCCACCTGCCGGTGCCGAGCCTGGCGCCCGGCAGGGTGATCGAGGCGGTCGTGACCAAGCGCATCAACGTCGACAAAGGCACGTTTCCGCTGGAGATTCACTACCTCGCGGGCAGCCGGCCGATCGGCTACAGCGCGGTCTTCGTCACGGGTGAACGCGACAGGCTCAAGTCCCGCTCAGCGGGTATCGGGGAGCCGGTCATGCGCAACGGCTCGCTGGTCTGGGAGACGACGGATCCCGTGGTCTACCGCTGGGAGCCCATGCAGCCCTGGTACGACCGCATTCTCCCCTGGGTGACGATCGGCACGACCAGCGACAGCTGGCGCGAGGCTGGCGAGGACTACCTCGCGATGATCGACGACAAGCTGGACAGCGAACGCGTGGCGGACAGGGCGGCACGCCTGGTGGAGGGCGTCGACGACCCGCAGCGGAAGATCGAGATCATCAGCAATTACGTGCAAAAGGAATTGCATTACGAGGCCATCGAGTTCGGGCGCCGCGCGTACCTGCCGAAGACGGCCCGCGAGACGCTGAGCGATCGATACGGTGACTGCAAGGACCACGCGGTCCTGCTGGTTTCCCTGCTACAGGCCGTGGGCGTGCCGGCGCAGCTCGCGCTCGTGAACATCAACCAGCAGATCGTGCCGGAGCTGCCGAACATCGACCAGTTCGACCACATGATCGTGTCGGTCCCTGTCGACGGCCGGCGCATTTACATCGACGC
>DATIUU010000051.1:0-2554 GCA_035466635.1 Woeseiaceae bacterium | reverse complement strand
ACCCCGGCTTCGGCGGGCAGAAGTTCATTCCCTCGGCGCTCGACAAGCTCCGCGAAGCGCGTCGCATGATCGACGACAGCGGCCTCGACATCCGTCTCGAGATCGACGGCGGCGTCAAGGTGGACAATATCGGCGAGATTGCCGCGGCGGGGGCAGATACCTTCGTTGCGGGTTCCGCGATCTTCGGCGCCGACGACTACGCGGCGACCATTGCCGCGATGAAGGCTGAGATAGAAAAAGCGCAGCGCCTGGCGTAGGAGTGGTTCTCGAACCGCGATCGCGCGCCGGGGCGCGCTCCTGCAGGGTCAGAGATTGCGGTTGGGCCGCGCGCCGTAGACGACGATCGTCTTGCCGCTGGCCGACACCAGGCCCTGTTCCTCGAGCACTTTCAGGACACGCCCGGCCATCTCGCGGGAACACCCGACGAGGCGCGACAATTCCTGGCGGCTGACCTTGATCTGCATGCCGTCCGGGTGCGTCATCGCGTCGGGCTCGTTGCAGAGATCCATGATGGCGTGGGCGACGCGTCCCGTCACGTCGACGAATGCCAGGTCGCCCAGCTTGCGATTGGTGCGATCGAGACGCGTCGCGAGTTGTGTCGCCAGCTCGAAAACGAGGCCGGGACTTTCGCTGGCGATTTGCCGGAAACGCGGATAGGTCATCTCGGCGATCTCGCATTCCGTGCGGGTCCGGACCCAGGCGCTGCGCGTCGGCTGCTCGTAGAACAGCCCCATTTCACCGAAGAACTGGCCCTTGTTCAGGTAGGCAAGCACCATCTCGTTGCCGTCTTCGTCTTCGATCATGACCTCGACCGAGCCGTCGACGATGTAATACAGCACGTCGGGCAGATCGCCAGCGTGAATCATCACGGTTTTCGAGGGCACGGTGCGTACGCGGCAGTAGCTAAGGAAGCGGTTGATCGCCGGTACGTCGCTCAGGGTCTTGGCATTGGTCTGCATGGATCGGTCCCTCATCGCTCAAGCGCCCTCTCTTTTAATACAGTTCGCGACCAAGGGCAAGATAAGTCCGTGTTTTGTTTGAGTTCGTTGCAGACTACCGGGACTTACAACCAGTAAGCGGTGCGCGTCATGACCTTCGCCGTGAGCCGCATCAGCCGCTTGATCGGCGGCGGCAACTCGGCGGCGCCCGCAGCGACGGCGTTGTCACCGTGCTCCGCTTCTTCCGCATGCATTTGCTCGAGGATGGCGCGGCTGCGTGCATCCTGCCGGGGCAGGCTTTCGAAATGACGCTCGAGGTGTTGGCAGACCTGTCGCTCCGTTTCGGCAATGAAGCCGAGACTCCAGCGGTCGCCGAGCGCGCCGCTGGCGGCACCGATCGCGAACGCGCCCGCGTACCACAGCGGGCTCAGCCGGCTCGGGCCTGCGCCGAGTTCGGTCAGGCGCTGCCCGCACCAGGCGAGGTGATCGAATTCCTCCTCGGCGGCCCGTTGCATCTGGGCCTCGATCGACTTGTCCCTCGCGACCGCCGCGTGGCCCTGGTACAGACCCTGCGCGGCGATCTCGCCGGCATGATTGACCCGCATGAGCCCGGCCGCATGGACGCGCTGCCGGTCGTCGAGGCTGGCTTCATGCACGCCATCCGCGGGATTCTTGCGGGCCGGCCGGCCCGCAGGCACCGACACCGTGCGCAGTGCGTTGTTGGCACCGACCAGCAGCCGGTCGAGCGGTGTCAGGGAGCGTCCTCGCATGCGGGGAATTATAGCAAGCGGCGTCGGGCTCGCATCAGAAGTCGAACGACAAGCCCACGAAGGCTGCGTTGAGTGCGACATTGGCCGCTTTCCTCTGCGGCCCGGGCGGCCATGAGCCGGGTGTGCGCTTCGCGCGCGGCGGTGAAAATATAACAGTTCGTAAAAATTGGCTATTGTCGCGAATCGTCCGATATACTCCCGCCGCGATTTTTGGCACCCGTGTCCCGTCTCCGGAGAAATCTATGAATTTTCGAAGCCTGGTCTTCGTCGCATCGTTGACCCTCGCCGCGCCGTCGTTTGCAGCCGAGGAAGAAGCGGACGATCCGCTCGAGGGTGCCGTCAAGTTCGGCTACCTGGCGACGACCGGTAATACGGAGACGTCCAGCCTCAATGCGGGCTTCGAGGCCAGGTACGTTGCCGGTGACTGGCACCACGAGGCGACGGCTTCCGCCATCAATGCCTCGGAGAACAACGTCACCACGGCCGAAGCCTACGAGACCGGCTGGAAATCCGGCTGGAACTTCACGGACCGCGATTACGTCTTTGGCCGCCTGAACTGGCGCAAGGATCGCTTCGGCGGCTTCGACACCCAGTTCTCCCAGACCGTCGGTTACGGTCGCCGGATCATCGTTACCGACGTCCACAGCCTCGACGGCGAACTCGGCTTCGGTGCTCGTCAGTCCGAAGACCAGCTGGGTGTCAGCACGAACGAGACGATCGGTACCGCGGCGCTCAAGTACAAATGGAAATTCAGCGATACCTCCGAGTTCGACCAGACGCTGCGATTCGAGGTGGGCAGCGACAACACCTTCAGCGAGTCCGTTACCTCGATTACGGCGAGGCTCG
>DATIUU010000050.1:0-2040 GCA_035466635.1 Woeseiaceae bacterium | reverse complement strand
GGCCTGACGTTCGACAGCGGTTCGGCCCAGCTCAAGCCCGCCAACTTCGAATTACTCGCCAAGGTTGAAAAGGCGATCGACGTGTTCCCGCGCAGCGAACTGATCATCGAAGGACACACCGACTCGCACGGCGGTGACGATTTGAACCAGAAACTGTCGCAGGATCGCGCGGAATCGGTCCAGCAGTACATGATCAATGCGATGCGCATCCCGAGCTATCGCCTGATCGCAACCGGTTACGGCGAGACGCGCCCCGTGGCGAGCAACGAGACCGCTTCCGGCCGCGAGAAGAACCGCCGTATCGACATCGTCATCAAGCCGAATCTCGACGCCAGCTGACCGCTAGCCGCCCTGGTGCTGTCGTCGCCACCAGTCGGCGACGACAGCGGCCGTCACCTTGTTTGCGAGGTAGCCGTACTCGGCATGCACGTTGAGTTCGCCATCGTGGCGGAACGCGTTGAATATCTCGATGTCCTCGATGCTTTCGACCAGGCCGAGCCGCAGCATCTCCGCGAAGCCGTCTTTCAGGAAGGGGTTCAGCGCGGTCATGTCGCCCACCGCGGAGAGATTCACCCAGCGGCGGATGTTGTCGGGGTAACGTGCCGCGCCCTCTGTGTCGTGCCCGAGGATGTGGCGTCGCAGGTAGCTCTGGCCGAGGGGCGATCCCATGGTGAGCAGCAGGTCGACGCGCAACTCGTCTTCTGCGTCGCGGGCCATTTCCCACAGTGCGTCGTACGCGATGACCGAACCCATGCTGTGCGCGGCGAGCAGCACCGGCCTGCCCGACTCCCACGCGGCGCGCAGCGGCAACTTGAGCATTTCCCGGGTATGCGTGGCGATGTCGTTGTGGTTGTGGACGTAACGCATCAGGTCGCGCAGGTGCAGCTCCACGCGCTCGTCGGCCAGGTGGGGGATCAGGAACGGGAACAGGTTGCCGACCCGGTACACCCAGCGCAGCAGTCGCTTCCCGGGTGAGGACGCCTCTTCGATATCCTGCTCGCTGGCATCCGGCTGGCCGAGCAGCGCCTCGACCGCGTTTGCATCGAGTTCGAAGTCGCGGTGCTCGCGGTAGAAGTCGTAGGTCCAGGCGACGAGGTCGAAACTGCGCTCGGCGGCGGCGAGTTTCCCGGCCACGCCGGCATCGTGGCGCCGCAACCCCTCGAGCAGGCAGCGCCGCAGGGCCGCCTTGTGCACGCCGGCTTCGGGCTTAGGCATCAGTCCCGGCACGTAGAGAATCAGCGGCCGGTTCATTCTGCCGGTTTGGCGGCGGCGAGCAGTTCGTCGAGTTCCCGGAGGTCGGTAATCGTCAGTTCCGGTGGCTCCAGGCCGCCCGGCCATTCGTGGCCGTTGCGATTCACCCAGACCGCGCGCAGGCCCGCCGCGCGAGCCCCCGCCACGTCGAACTCGGGGTGATCGCCGACGTGCAGCGTCTCGTGCGCGGCGGCGCCACCGGCACTCACGGCGGCATCGAAAATCGGCCGCGCGGGTTTGGCGGCGCCGGCGGAACGTGCCGACACCACGGCGCGAAACAGGTGGTCGATGCCGATCCGCTCGAGCTTCGCGTTGCCGTTCGTCACGGCCACCAGCGTGTAGCGGCTGGCGAGGGACTCGAGCACCGGGCGGACTTCCGGGAACAGTTCCAGCGTGTTGCGCTCCCGGTCGAAGACCGCGAAGGCCTCGTCCACGAAACCGTCCCCGTAGCCGGCAGCGACGCCCATGCGTGCGAGCACCTGGCGGCGTATGAACGTCAGGTCGTGCGCCTGGCCTGCGAACTCGACGACGACCTGCGCGCGGAGTTCGACGATCTCTTCCGGCTGGTGCATCTCCACGATGCGCGGGTAGCGCGCGCCCAGCCACTCGGCGAGCTTTGCCTCGGCACGACGGATGACGGGCGAGATGTCCCAGAGGGTGTCGTCGAGGTCGAGAGTTATCGTGCGTATGTCGTTCACGTGTTGCCCGCTGCGCCACGATGGACGACCATTGTGGTCCGTTTCGACAAACCACCGCAACCGGGATGACCTCATGAAATACCTGCACACG
>DATIUU010000049.1:0-2068 GCA_035466635.1 Woeseiaceae bacterium | reverse complement strand
CGATCTCGTGCCGATGAAGCGGCGCGGCCGTTTTTTTGCGCGCCGGACGCGCGTCGTGTCCGCGGTAACCTTCGTGTCACTCGCGGCCGGCGGCCTGGTCCTGCACGGCACGACGGCAGCCGGCAGCACGCTGACCGGGTTCCTGGCGTTGTTCGGCGTCGCGATGCTGGCGCGCGGCATCAGCACCTACCACCTCGCGCGCATGCAGGACCCGGCCGGCCAAGTGGCCGCGCTCCAGCTGCCGGCCCGCGAGTCGTGGTGGCGCAAGCTGCGCAAGTCGAATTTCGCGCGATTCTCGCTGTTCTATGCGTTGATGCAGTTCTCGGTCGCGACCGCGTCGCCGTTCTTCGCCGTGTACATGCTGCGGGACCTGCAGTTCAGCTACGCACAGTTCATGGCGAATACCGGTATCTCGGTGCTGGCGCAGTTCCTCACGCTGACGCAGTGGGGCCGCATCAGCGATACCTTCGGCAACCGCCGCATCCTGTCCGTGACCGGCCTGATGCTGCCGCTCATGCCGCTCCTTTGGGTCGTGTCGCCGAACTTCTGGTACCTGTTGCTGGTGCAGGTGCTGAGTGGTCTCTCGTGGGCGGGCTTTACCCTCGGCGCAGGCAACTTCCTGTACGACCTGGTCGCGCGGGAGAACCGGGCGACCTATCTCGCGGTTCACAACGTGTTCGCGAGCACGGGCATCTTCTGCGGCGCGCTGCTCGGCGGCTATCTCGGTCTCGCGCTTCCGGCGAGCATCGATATTGCCGGGCTGTCGCTGGCCTGGCTGAGCCCGCTGCTCGGCGTGTTCGCGGTCTCCGCGCTGCTGAGAAGCATCGTACTCATCGTGCTGCTGCCGAGAATCCGTGAGGTCAGGAGAGTCCGCCCGATCTCGTTTTCCCGCGTGGTCTTCCGGGTTACCCGCATGCACGCGCTCGCCGGGCTGGTGTTCGATATCGTCGGCACGCGGCCGAAGCGGACCGGGAAAGAGCCGGACGGGGACGGCGACTGAGCCGCACTCAACCCGGCTCGAGGTCCTTCACGATGCCCGGCCGCAACATGCCGTTCTTCAGGACGACCGCACCGGCGGCCGGGTCGTCGAGCAGGTCCAGGTGGCCGTCGAGGTCGGCGTACTCGACCGCCGGATGTGCCAGCGCAAAATGCAGCGCCGCGGCAATGCCAAGCGCACTCTCGTCCATACAGCCGACCATCACCTCGATCCGGGCCGCGCGCGCGACGCTCGCGATTTCCATGGCGGGGCCGATGCCGCCGCACTTCATGAGCTTCACGTTGATCATGTCGGCGAGGCCGCCGCGTGCAATGCGGAACGCATCGCGCAGGCCCATGAGGCTCTCGTCCGCCATGATCGGCAGCGGCGCCTTGCGCGTGACCTTCGCCAGTTTGCCGAGCGCCGCACGCGGGGTCGGTTGTTCGACGAGCTCGAGGCGGGCTCGGCGCGTGGCCTCGATGAAACGCAGCGAGTCTTTTACCCCGTAGCCCTGGTTGGCGTCGAACCTGAGCGCGACCCTGTCGCCGATCGCGTCGCGCACCGCGAGCACACGCGCGATGTCGTCATCGACGTCGACGCCGCCCTTGAGCTTCAGTGCGCGAAAGCCCTGTGCCACGAAGTCGAGGGCACGGCGCACGGTGTCGGCCTCGTCCAGGATGCCGACGGTGACGCTGGTGGCGATGCGGTCGCGAAAACCGCCGAGCAACTGGTAGACGGGCAGCCCGGCGAGTTTCGCGAGGATGTCGTAGAGCGCCATGTCGACGCCGGCGCGTGCGGCGGGCGCGTCCGGCAGCAGTGGCTTCAGCCGTTCGCGCAGCCGGGTCACGAAACGCGGGTCGGCGCCGGTCAGCGCCTCCGTTGCCGGTCCCTCGAGCGCGCGGAGCACGCTCTCCGGCGTCTCACCGCAGACGGGTTCGTCCGGGTTGACGCAACCGAGACCGACCACCCCCTTGTCGGTCTCGATCCGCAGGAAGATGTTGGGCGCGTGATCGATGTGCTCGTAGGCGACCGTGTACGGTTCCGCGAGCCGCAGGTTCACGAGCCAGGCGTGGAGTCGCGTAATTCGCAAAC
>DATIUU010000048.1:0-3164 GCA_035466635.1 Woeseiaceae bacterium | reverse complement strand
GAGCGTCACGCCCGAGGAGGTCGCCGCCGACGGCGCAGAGATCATCCTCGGCAACACCTTCCACCTCATGCTGCGCCCCGGCACGGCGGTGATCCGCAAGCACGGCGGGCTGCACGAATTCATGCACTGGCGCGGGCCGATCCTCACGGATTCTGGCGGTTTCCAGGTGTTCTCGCTCGCCAACATGCGCAAGCTCTCCGAAGACGGCGTGCGTTTCCAGTCACCCGTGAATGGCGACGAGGTCGTCCTGACGCCGGAACGCTCCATGGACGTGCAGCACGACCTGAATGCGGACGTCACGATGATTTTCGACGACTGCACGCCGTACCCGGCGACCGAGAGCGAGGCCCGCGAGTCCATGTTGTTGTCGCTGCGCTGGGCGCAACGCTGCCGGCGCCGGTTCGACGAACTCAAGGGCGCCGAGCCCGATCGCGGCGAGGCGCTGTTCGGCATCGTGCAGGGCGGCGTCCATGACGCTCTGCGGCGCGAGTCGCTGGCCGGGCTGCAGGCGATCGGCTTCGACGGCTACGCCATCGGCGGGCTCGCGGTGGGCGAGCCGGAGGCGGAGCGCCTGGCGGTGCTCGATGCGCTGCTACCGGCCATGCCCGGCGACCGGCCCCGCTACCTGATGGGCGTGGGTATGCCGGTCGACATTGCCGAGGCGGTCATGCGCGGCGTCGACATGTTCGACTGCGTGATCCCGACACGGCACGCGCGCAACGGGCAGCTGTTCACCTCGCGCGGCGTGGTGAAGTTCCGCCACGCCCGCTACGTCGACGATACCTCGCCGCCGGACCCGGACTGCGACTGCTACACGTGCAGCAACTACAGCCTCGCGTACCTCAGGCACCTGGGCAAATGCGGGGAAATCCTCGGGCCGCGCCTGGCGACTGTACATAATCTTCATTATTATCAGAAACTTATGGCCGATCTGCGGACGGCTATCGATGCCGGGTCGGTGCCGCAGCTGGTGGCTTCACTGCGCGCCGCGTATGCGTAGCGCCGATTTCGCCTTGGCTTTCAGAATCGCATCCCCACGTCTGGCGCTCTATGCCATAATACCGCGCTGATTTTTCGGCCCCAGCAACGAGAAGAACTTACGCCATGGACTTTTTTATCAGCAATGCTTACGCGCAACAGGCGGCGCCACAGGGAAGCCTCATCGATTTGTGGCCGCTTGCCGTCATTTTCATCGCGTTCTATTTCCTTTTGATCAGGCCACAACAGAAGAAGCAGAAAGCGCACAACGAGATGGTTTCCGCGCTGCAGGTCGGTGACGAGATCATGACCGCCGGCGGCATCCTCGGCCGGATCACGGGCGTGAGCGACCACTACGCCGTCGTGCAGATCAGCGACAACACCGAGATCAAGATCCAGAAGAGCAGCGTCGCGCAGGTTGTGCCCAAGGGCACTTTCGACGAAGCCTGATTCTCGTCGCGCCGTTTCCATGAACAAGTATCCCGCCTGGCTCAATGTCCTGGTGCTCGTCGCGCTGCTGACGGGTATCCTGCTCGCCCTGCCCAACATCTACGGCAGCGCGCCGGCCATCCAGCTGGCCGATCGCCTCGGCGAGCCGATTACCGAAACGCAGCTCGGGGAGTTCGCAACGACGCTGCAGGAAGCGGGTCTCGAACCCGAGGCCGCCTATCTCAAGGACGAACGGGCGGTCCTGCGCTTCGCCACGCCCCGGGCTCAGAACGCGGCCGGCGAAAAGCTGCGCGAGCGCTATGGCCGGGATCTCAACATCGCACTGACGCTGGCGCCGAAGCTGCCCGCGTGGGTACGCGGCCTGGGGCTCAACCCGATGAGCCTCGGCCTGGACCTGCGCGGCGGCGTCTACGTGCTGCTCGAGGTCGACATGGAGTCGGCTATCCAGAAGCGGCTCGAGTCGTACGAGCAGGACTTCAGCGATCGCCTGCGCGAGGCACGCATCCGCAACCGCGTCGACCTGGACGGTGGCACCATTACCGTCCGGCTGGCGGACAGCGCGGATTACGACGTTGCCAGGAACATCGTGCGCGACGCCGATTCCGAGGTGCTCATCGGCGACGGCGACGACGACAAGTCGTTCACGGTGCGGATGTCCGAAGCGCAGATCCGCGCCCGCCAGGACTTCGCGATCGAACAGAACATCACGACGCTCAGGAACCGCGTCGACGAACTGGGCGTGGCCGAACCGCTGGTGCAGCGGCAGGGTATCGATCGTATCGTCGTGCAGCTCCCCGGCGTGCAGGACCCCACCGAGCTGGACAAGATCCTGACGGCCACGGCGACCGTGGAATTCCGCCTCGTGGACCAGTCCGGCAATGCCCCGGGCTCGCGGCGTTACCCGGGCCGCGGCCAGGAGCCGGCACAGATACTGAAGCGCGAAGTCATCGCATCGGGCGACGAGATCGTCAATGCGTCGGCCGGCTTCAGTGCCGAAGGACAGCCTGCCGTCAACATCACGCTGGACGCGGCCGGCGGCGAGCGCATGCTCGCCACGACCCGGGACAACCTCAACAAGCCGATGTCCACCGTGTTCATCGAGTGGCGCGAGGAAGAGGTGACCCGCGGCGGCGAGACCGAAACGCGTCGCGTGAAGTCCGAGGAGATCATCAACACGGCGACGATCCGCGGCGTGTTCAAGAACAACTTCCAGATCACCGGCCTGAACCCGATGGAAGCCAGCGACCTCGCCAAGCTGCTCCGTGCCGGCGCACTGGCGGCGCCGGTGTACAAGGTCGACGACCGCACGATCGGCCCGACGCTCGGGCAGGACAACATCGATCGCGGCTTCCGGGCAATCCAGATCGGTTTCCTCGCGGTAATCGTCTTCATGGTCGTGTACTACCGCGTGTTCGGGCTCATCGCCAACGTTGCGCTGTTGTCGAACCTGGTATTCATCGTCGCGGTGTTGTCGCTGCTCGGCGCGTCGCTGACCCTGCCCGGCATCGCCGGCATCGTCCTTACCGTCGGTATGGCGGTGGACGCCAACGTGCTCATCTTCGAGCGAATCCGCGAGGAACTGGCGGCGGGCTCGCCGCCGCAGCAGGCCATTCATTCAGGCTACGACAAGGCGCTTTCATCGATTGCCGACGCGAACATCACGACGCTGATTGCGGCCATCGTGCTGCTCGGTTTCGGAACCGGGCCCATCAAGGGCTTCGCGATTACGCTGATGA
>DATIUU010000047.1:0-2444 GCA_035466635.1 Woeseiaceae bacterium | reverse complement strand
GTTGCAGGCAACGACGAGCAGCTTGATGCCGCGCTGCGTGAGCTTCGCCGTCGCCTGCCCCGCATAGCGGCTGATCGACGCCGGGCTCTTGGTACCGTACGGCAACCGCGCGGTGTCGCCGAGGTAACTGAGGTCCTCTCGCGGCAGCGCCTGGCGCAGCGCCCGGAGCACGGTCAGACCGCCGACGCCGGAGTCGAAGACGCCGATCGGCAGCTGCTTGTCGTGTGATGCATTCATTGACGCATTGTGCCAGAGTAAGGTGTGCAAAAATTCCTGTATGCCAGCGGCGCGTTCGTCGCCGTGCTGATCATAATCGGATTCCTGCTGCCACGGCACAGCCGCGTCGAGGTTAGCGCGCTCGTGGACGCGCCGGCGGCCACCGTGTTCGCTCTCGTCAACGACTTTCGCCGCGTGGACATATGGGCGCCGAGAACGGCGGCCGACCCCAATGCCCGGGTCATCTTTTCCGGCCCGCCCCGGGGAGTGGGTGCGACCGTAACGTGGGACGGCGTTATCGCCGGCAGCGGCACGCAGACGATCGTGGAGAGCCGCCCGCACGAGCACGTTGCCACCACTATCAACCCCGGCGAGGCGGGTGAAGCGCATACCTGGTTCGACATCGGCCGTGAAGACGGCGCGACGCGGGTAACCTGGGGATTTGCCCACGACCACGGCCTAAACCTCGTCGGCCGCTACTTCGCGCTGTTGCTGGCGGGCGTGGTCAGGCGCGAGTTCGAGACCGGCATCACCGCACTCGAGGAGCTCGCCGAATCGCTTCCCGCCACCGACTTCGGTGACCTCGAGGTCGAGCACCTCGTCGTCGATGCGCTCGAGATAGCCTACCTGCCGACGACGTCGCCGCCCGAACCTGCCGCAATCTCGAACGCCATGGGCAAGGCCTACTTCGAGATATTGTCCTTCATCGACGCCCACGGCCTGGCCGAGAACGGCCCGCCGATGTCCGTCGTGCGCGGCTTCACCGGCAGCGAGTTGCGTTTCGATGCCGCCATACCCGTGCGCGGCACGACCGAAGCAACACCGCGCAGCGGCACCGCGGTCAGGCTGGGGCTCACGTACGCGGGACCGGTGATCCGTGTCCGCCATACCGGTTCCTACCGCCAGCTCGGCGCGACCCACCGCAAGATCGCCGCTTACCTGGCCGCCCTCGGCCTCGAACGCAACGGCGACCCGTGGGAGACCTACGTCAGCGATCCGACCCGCGTAGCCGAGGCACAACTCCTCACCGACGTCTACTATCCGGTCCGGGAAGACCAGAAGCGGGAGCCGCGCTGAGGGTCCTGTTGCGCCGCGCTGACGCCGTCCGTTGACACTTGCGCACGGTTCGCAATCTTTGTTATAAGAAAACTGCGCAGGTAACTGAAAGTTCAGGGAGGAACGTGACGATTCCCTCGGGGTCGGTGACTACAGGACGTAGTCAGGTCAGGAAGCGTATCAAGCCGCTGAGAGGTGAAAAGAGCGGCACAACAAGAATACGAACGCTGGAGTGGAAATGACCTACCACGTCGACCGCTTATACGCCGCGGTGTCGGTGCTTGCCGGCGATGGCCATGTAAAACAAAGACTTACAAACGCCTACCGGGACAACCTGGACGATATCGCCGAGGACGAACTGCCACGGGAGCTGCGCCGGCCGTTTCGCGAACTGCGCTCGCGATTGCACTGTGTCGCGCCTTTGAACGGCGAGGGGCCGGTCTGCGCCTCCGTCCGCAAGATGTCGGTCAAGGAAGCCAGCGAATGCGCCCAGGCGATCGTGCAGCTGTATGGCGACATGATCCGCCTGGCGGAGAACCTGCAGGACCCGCTGCCGCTGCACGAAGACGTCGCCCAGATCCCGCCGTTCCTGGTCAAGTCGGTCTCCTGACGTACCGGGCCGGCGCTGCCGGCCGCAGCATTCACCCGGCCTTCCTGAACTCCAGCAGCCAGTGCTCGTCACCGAGCTCGCGCCTCGCGGTGTGCAGCGCTGCCGCCTGGCCCGTTTCCCATTCGGTGGCCAGCGTTTCCGACATGACGTAGCCGCGATGCTTCGCGAGCGCGCGCTCGATCCCGTCTGAACCGCTGACGCCGAGCACGATACGGTCCGACACCTCGAGGCCCGCCTGCTTGCGCGCGTCCTGCACCGAGCGCACGATCTCGCGTGCCATGCCCTCCTCGACGAGCGCCGCGTCCAGGCTGGTATCGAGTGCCGTCAGGTAACCCGCATCTTCGCCGCAGGCGTAACCCTCGGCGGACTGCGTCTCGATCAGGACATCCTCGCCACCGAGTTGGATCGTCTCGCCGCCGGCCTCGATCTCGAAGGTCTCGCCGCGCGCGACGGCACCGGCGACGGACGCACCATCGGCTTCCTCGAGCGCCTTCCTGATCGTCGGCAAGAGCTTGCCGTAACGCTTGCCGAGCACCGGCAGGTTCGGCTTGATCCGGTAACT
>DATIUU010000046.1:0-4125 GCA_035466635.1 Woeseiaceae bacterium | reverse complement strand
GCAACAACTGCAGCGTGTACTGCCGGCGCGCGGTATCATCGCCGAGCTTCTCCTCGATCAAGATGCCGTGGTACAGCACGGACGGTGTCGGCATGTTGCTGCCCAGGTAGCGTTGCAGGAAGGCCCGCGCCCGCAGGTTGTCGCCCGTCTGGAAAGACAGCACCGACATCTGCAACAGCGCCTCGCCGTGATTCGGGCGACGTTCCAGCGCAGCACGCAGGTACTGCTCGGCTGCAACGTGATCCGGCTTCTGCATCATGCACACGCCGGCATTGGTGTACGTCTGCTCGGAGTAATCGTTCGTGGGTGCCTTTATCGCCTTGTCGAAATACCTGCGGGCATCGTCGAAACGATTCTGGCGGCACAGGAAGACTGCGTAGTTTTCCTGGATCTTGTAGTCGCGCGGCGCAACGCGCACGGCATTCCCGTAGGCGTCTTCCGCAAGCCGCACGTTGCCGAGTGCCTCGTAGGTGAGGCCCAGCGTCGACCAGGCGAAGCCGTTCTTCGGGTCCTGTTTCAGCGCCAGCTGCAGCCGGTCGCGCGCCAGGTCGTAGTCGCCCTTGCGGTAGTAACGCGCACCCAGCTGGTAGTTGAGCTCCGCCGCATCGCCCTGGTCCCCCTTATTTTCCGGCGGCCCGGTCGTCGTCGAAATGCAGCCGCTGCCAACGAGTATGGCGGCCATCACCCCCAGCACGAGATTGCTCTTTTTCACGCCGTCGCCACCCTGATGTTTTTATCGCCCAGGCGCCTGCGGATACGGTCGCTGACCTTGCCGGCCAGCTGCCCGCACGCCGCGTCGATATCGTCCCCGCGCGTACGGCGCGTCGTCGCCACGATACCCCGCTCTCGCAACCGCTCCTGGAAACAGCGGATCGTCTCCGCACCCGAGCGCTTGAACTCGGTTCCCGGGAACGGGTTGAAAGGAATGAGGTTCACCTTGGCCGGTTTGCCGGCAAGCAGGTCCGCCAGCTGGTCCGCATGCTGCAGCGAGTCGTTGACATTGCGCAGCATCACGTACTCGAACGTGATGAAGCGGTTCGCCCGCTTCGCCGCATACCGCCAGCATGCCTGCAGCAGTTCGTCGATCGGGTGCAGCTTGTTGATCGGCACGATGCGGTTGCGCAGCTCGTCGTTCGGTGCATGCAGCGACACCGCGAGCGACACGTTGCAGTCGTCGCCGAGCTTGTCGATATGCGGCACGATGCCCGACGTGCTGACGGTCACGCGGCGGCGCGACAGGCCGTACGCGTAATCGGAGATGAGTATCTCCAGCACCGGCACGACGTGGCGGTAGTTGGCGAGCGGCTCGCCCATACCCATGAAGACCACGTTCGTCACCGCGGGCTCGCCGCTCGGGCGCGACGGCAGCACGGTATTCGCATGCCACACCTGGCCCACGATCTCCGCGGCCGTCAGGTTGCGATTGAATCCCTGCGCACCCGTGGCGCAGAACGCGCAGTCCAGCGCACAGCCGACCTGCGACGAGATGCACAGGGTGCCGCGCGCGGGCTCGGGGATGTAGACCGCCTCGACGCGCTGCCCCGAGCCGCTGGCGAACAGCCACTTGACCGTGCCGTCGGCGGATTCGTGCTGCGAATCGACCCGCGGCAGCGCAATCGCCGCATGCTCGGCGAGCTTCGCCCGCAATGACTTCGACAGGTCGGTCATCGCTTCGAAGTCGGTGACGCCGCGCTGGTGCAGCCACTGCAACAACTGCCGCGCGCGATAGGGTTTCTCGCCGATGCCGGCGAAAAACGCCTCGAGCTCGCCTAGCGGCATGCCGAGCAGGTTCACATTGTCAGCGTCACGGATCACGGCTTCCGGCCTCAGCGGGTCCTCGGGCAGATGCCTTCTTCACCGAAGAAGAACGCGATCTCGGCGGCGGCCGTATCCGCGCCGTCCGAACCGTGCACGACATTTTCCTCGATGCTCGCGGCGAAGTCGGCGCGGATGGTACCCGGAGCCGCATTGGCCGGGTTGGTCGCGCCCATGATCTCGCGATTCTTCGCGATCGCGGCCTCGCCGTGCAGGACCTGGATCATGACAGGACCCGACGTCATGTAGGACACCAGGTCGTTGAAGAACGGCCGCTCACGGTGGACGGCGTAGAAGCCCTGTGCTTCCTTGTCGGACAGGTGCCTCATCTTCGCGGCAACGATCTCGAGGCCGGCGTCTTCGAAACGCTTGTAGATTTCGCCGATCAGGTTCTTCTGAACGCCATCCGGCTTGATAATGGAGAGCGTCTGCTCAACGGCCATGCGATGTTCCTTTTCGAATAAGTGGAGAAACCCGCGCCGGCCAGAATTCGGCCGGGCGGACGTAAACCCGCGATTTTACTTGGCATATGGGAGCCCGGCAACGGCCGCGCGTCAGACGTTGAAGCTTTCCCCGCAGCCGCATTCCCCCGTAACGTTGGGGTTCCTGAAGCTGAACGCCTCGTTGAGGCCGCTTTTCACGAAATCGACCTCGGTGCCGTCGATCAGCGGCAGCGCGTCGGCGTCGACGACGACCTTGACGCCCTTGTCCTCGAACACGACGTCGGCGTCGGTCACGTCTTCTGCGTAATTGATGACGTAGGAGTAGCCGGAGCAGCCGGTCCTGGTCACGCCGAGGCGCAGGCCGATGCCCTCGCCCCGGTTCTGCAGGTAGCTGCGTACGCGGGTTGCTGCCGAGTCTGTCAACGATATTGCCATGTCTAATCCGTGTCCTCGCCCGCATCCGGGCTCTGGCGAACGCCCTGCCCCAGCGACCGCACTGCATCTTCGAGTACCAGTATACGGCCCAGTTTCTCTCTGGGTACAGGCAGAGTTCGCATAATTTCCGCCGCCCCGAACGCCGCGAGCGCCGAGGCGGGCCGGCCCTCGTACGCGCGACAGAACGCTTCCGCGGCCGCGAGCAGGTGTGGGCAGCCCCACGCGCGAAAGCGCAGGCTTACGATGATATCGCCGTCCATCGCCGCTGCAAGGGCGAGCCGCACGCCTTGATCGTTGATTTGCACCCGGGCCGCCGGGTTTTCAAGGTCGCCTGAATGTTGCGGCGACTCGAAAAGCGCCCGCACCCGCTCGCTGTAGGGGTCGCTGGTCACGCCGCGAGGCCCGCGGCGAGGTCGCGCAGGCGGCGGACCGCGTCCCGGTAGCGGGCGGCCGCGAAATCGACCTCCGCGGCCGTCGTCGGGCGCCCGAAACTGAAGCGTATGGCGCTCTGCGCCTGCATGTCGCTGCGGCCGAGGGCGCGCAGCACCGGCGAAGGCTCCTGGCTCGTCGAATTGCAGGCCGATCCCGTGGCGACGCACAGCGGTTCGAGCGCGAGCAGCAGGCTCTCGCCCTCGACGTCGGCGATGCTGACGTTGAGGATGCCGGGGAAGGTGTGGCTCGCGGCGCCGTTCCTGGCGATGCCGTCGAGATCGCGGATGGCGTGCCAAAGCCTGTCGTTGAGCGCTTGCAGATGGTCCCGGTTGTTCTGCATCTCGGCCATCGCGATGGCCGCGGCCGCGCCGAAGCCGGCGATCAGCGGCACGGCCAGCGTGCCGGGACGCCGTCCGCCCTGCTGACCGCCGCCGAAAATCAGCGGCTCGACGTGGCAGCCCGGGCGGTCGGCGACGTACAGCGCGCCGACGCCCTTGGGGCCGTAGACCTTGTGCGCCGTCGTGGACAGCAGGTCGACGGGCAGCGATGCGAGGTCGAGCGGCAGCTTGCCGACGGACTGCGCGGCATCGACGTGGAACAGCACGTCCCGCGCGCGGCAGACCGCACCGAGCGCCGCGATGTCCTGGATCACGCCGGTCTCATTGTTGACGTGCATGATCGACACGAGCTGCGTGTCGGGCCGGATTGCCGCCTCGAGTTCCGCAGGATCCAGCACGCCGCCCGTATCCGGGTACAGCCAACTCACCTCGAAGCCCTGCTTTTCGAGGCTGTGAAACGTGTCGGACACCGCCTTGTGTTCGGTGGGCATCGTGACGAGGTGGCGGCCGCGGTCGGCACGGTAATGCGCGGCGCCCGCGATGGCCTGGTTGTCCGATTCCGTCGCGCCGGAGGTCCATACCAGTTCGCGCTCCCGGCAGCCGAGGAGCGCCGCGAGCTGCGCGGTGGCGCGCTCGACGTGCGCCATGGCGCGGCGGCCGGC
>DATIUU010000045.1:0-1655 GCA_035466635.1 Woeseiaceae bacterium | reverse complement strand
TGCGGCGATACTCGTCGGGCTCCAGCGCCGCGGTAATGGCGACGGCCTCCCTGATGAAATCCTGCAACCGCTCCGGGTTCAGGTCTGTGGTCGCGTGGCTCGAATAACGGCCGCCCGCGTAGATGCGTATGCCGAGGTTCTGCGAGGTCGTGTCCTTGACCTTCTCGAGGTTGCCGTCACGGTACTCGAACTGGACGTCCCGGCTCTGGCTGGCCGTGGCCCATGCGTCCTGTGCCCCGGCCTTCTGCGCGAGTTCCACGGCCTGGGCGGCGCGTGCCTTGAGATCAACCGACATTTTCGCCTCCTACCGTCATCTTCGAGACGAGGACCGTGGGGATGCCCTGCGAGACCGGCACGCTCTGGCCGTTCTTGCCGCAGGTCCAGCCGCCCGTGTCGAGGCGCGCGTCGTTCGCGACCATCGTGATGCGTTGCAGCGACTCCGGGCCGTTGCCGATGATGTTGACGTCCTTGATCGGCGCCGTGACCTTGCCGTTCTCGACCAGCCAGCCGTTTTTGACGTAGAAGGTGTAATCGCCGGCGCCGATCTGCACCTGGCCGTTGGTGTACGTCTCGCAGATGATGCCGCGGTCCACGGCCGCGATGATCTCCTCCGTGGTGTGCGGCCCGCCTTCCATGAAGGTGCAGCTCATGCGCGGCATCGGCGCGTACCGGTAGGACTCGCGCCGTCCGGAACCGGTCGGCTGCAGGCCGTATTGCTTCGCGCTGATGGTGTCGTGCAGGTACGACTTCAGGATGCCGTTCTCGACCAGCACGGTGCGGCCGGCCTCGTTGCCTTCATCGTCGTAGTTCAGCGCGCCGCGCTCGCGGGGTATCGTCGCCTGGTCGACGACCGTGACGAACGGCTCCGCGACCTTCTTGCCGATCATGTCGGAATAGATGCTGACGCCCTTGCGATTGAAGTCGGCCTCCATGCCGTGGCCGATGGCCTCGTGCAGCAGGATGCCGCTCGCGCCCGACGCGAGGATCACCGGCATCTCGCCGGCCGGCGGCCGCCGTGCCTCGAACAGCACCATCGTGCGGTCCACGGCTTCCTTCACCATCGTGTTCAGGCGTTGCTCGGTGTACCAGCCGAATTCCTCGCGCGCCGCGATATTGGAGTAGCCGGACTGGACTTCCTCGCCGCGCCGCGCCGTGACCGTCACGGTGACGCGCGTCATCGGCCGGTGATCGGTGACGAGCCTGCCATCGAGGGTCGCGATCATGACGCGCTCGTCCTGGTCGGCCCAGTAGACGGCGACTTTCTCCACCGACGCTTCCATCGCCTTCGCCCGCGACTCGACCAGCTTCATGAGCGGCAGTTTCTGGTCGATGCCGACGTCGGACCACGGCACCGCCGTCTTGTAGAGGTCGCCCGCGCCCTGCGCGGCGAACTTCTGCGGCGCCACGGCCTTGTTGCCCGATGCAATGGCGGCTGCGGTTCTCGCGGCAGCCAGCATGGCGGGCAGCGTCAGGTCCTCGGTGAACGCATAGCCCGTCTGATCGCCGATCACGACGCGCAGGCCGACGCCCTGCTGGATGTCGGAACTCGCGCTGGAGACGATACCGTCTTCGAGCGTCAGGAAATTCGTGCGGCTGTGCTGGAAGTACAGGTCCGCGGCATCGGCGCCGTTCGCCGACAGCTCGCTCATGACCCG
>DATIUU010000044.1:0-4810 GCA_035466635.1 Woeseiaceae bacterium | reverse complement strand
AAGCGAGCCATGAGGGAGAGGAACACCCCGCCCGCCGGCGCCGGGCCAAATCAATAACTTTTAGTTATAAGGGATGGCTTTCCCGCCCGCCGCCGCGCTACGCTGCGCGGCCTCGCCTTGCACACCGCGTCCGGCCGCCGAAAGCGCCGGATATGAAAAAGGAAGCCCACAAATGGCAAGAATTACCGTCGAAGACTGCCTCGAGAACATCGACAACATTTTCGAGATGGTGCTGGTCGCCGCGAAGCGCGCCCGGCGTCTCGCCCATGGCGCCGATCCCATGGTCGATCTCGAGAACGACAAACCCACCGTCGTCGCACTGCGCGAAATCGCGGCCGGCCACGTCACGCCCACGATCCTCGACGAGATCGACCATAGCCCGGCTGACGACCTCATGCAGCCCCGCGATACGGACGACGACGTGCTGATGCGCGGTATCTCCATCGGCGACTGACGCGCTACCCGCGGCTTTTCGCGGGTATGATTGGCGTATGGATTACGCCGCCACCATATTGTCGAAACTGCCGGGCGCGCTGAAGCGCGATCACGGCATGCGGCACCTGGTGGACACGCTGCAGGCCTACCTGCCGCAGGACCAGGTCGACGAGATCGTGCGGGCCTATGAGTTCGGCGCGGCGGCGCATGCGGGCCAGACCCGCAAGACCGGCGAGCCTTATATCTCGCACCCGGTCGCGGTTGCACAGTCGCTGGCCGAGATGTACCTCGATTCCAAGGCGATCATGGCCGCCATCCTGCACGACACCGTCGAGGATACGGATGCGACGCTCGAGCAGATCGAGGAGCAGTTCGGCCAGGAAGTCGCGCTGCTGGTCGACGGCGTCAGCAAGCTCGACCAGATCCAGTTCCGCTCGCGCGCCGAGGCGCAGGCGGAGAGCTTCCGCAAGATGATGCTCGCGATGATCGAGGACATCCGCGTCATCCTCGTCAAGCTCGCCGATCGCCTGCACAACATGAAGACCCTGGAGGCGATGCCGGCCAGCAAGCGCAAGCGCATCGCGCGCGAGACCATCGACATCTATGCGCCGATCGCCAACCGGCTCGGCATCAATCGCTTCAAGGTCGAGCTCGAGGACCTCGGCTTCCGCTACCTGTACCCGATGCGCTACCGGGTGCTGGAGCGGGCGCTGAAGAGGAGCAAGGGCAGCCAGCGCCAGATCGTCAGGCGCATCTCCGACGAAATCGAGAAGACGCTGGTAGACGAGGGAATCGAGGGGCAGGTCATCGGCCGCGAGAAACACCTCTACAGCATCTACAGGAAGATGGCCGAGAAGAAGCGCATGCTCTCGGACATCGTCGACGTGTACGGTTTCCGGATCATCGTCGACGACGTGGGTACCTGTTACAAGGTGCTCGGTCTCGTACACGGCCTCTACAAACCGGTCCCCGGGCGCTTCAAGGACTACATCGCCATACCGCGCATCAACGGTTACCAGTCGCTGCACACGACGCTGTTCGGCCCCAAGGGACAACCGCTGGAAGTGCAGATCCGCACCCGCCAGATGGACCGGGTGGCCGAGTCCGGTGTCGCATCCCACTGGCAGTACAAGGCCGAAGACAAGGAAGACGCGACACCGCAACGGCGCGCGCGGCAATGGCTCGCGAACCTCGCGGAGCTGCAGAAGACGGGCACGTCGGAAGAATTCCTCGAGAGCGTCAAGGTCGACCTGTTCCCGGACAAGATCTACGTGTTCACGCCCAAGGGCGACATCATGCCGTTGCCCAAGGGCTCCACGACGGTCGACTTCGCCTACACCGTGCACACCGACGTCGGCAACCGTTGCGTTGCCGCGAAGGTGGACCGCGGCCTGGTGCCGCTGCGCACGGAACTGCACAACGGCGAAACCGTGGAGATCGTGACGAGCCGCGGCGCGAGACCGAACCCGAACTGGCTGTCCTTCGTGCGCACCGCGAAAGCGAGAACCGCGATCCGCAATCACATGAAAAAGATGCGCTCGGCCGAGTCCATCGACCTGGGCAAGCGCCTGCTCGACCGCGCACTCAAGGATCTCGGTTCGTCACTGCGCAAGGTGGGCAAGGTGCGCACCAGGGCGGCGCTGGAGGAACTCGGCCTCAACAACACCGCGGAACTGTTCGAACAGCTCGGGCTTGGCGAGCGGCTCGCACCACTGACAGCGCGCCTGCTGCTCGGCATCGACGGCGACGGCAAACCGCATACCAGCCACGCGAGCCTGACCATCGCGGGCACCGAAGGCATGGTCGTGAGCTACGCGAAGTGCTGTTACCCGATACCGGGCGACGAGATCATGGGCTACCTGAGCTCCGGGCGCGGCATCGTGGTCCACCGCAACACCTGCGGCAATCTCTCGAACTTCCGCAAGCACTCGGAGAAGTGGATCGCCTGCAACTGGGAGAAAGGCATCAATCGCGAGTTCGCGAGCCAGATCAAGGTCGAGACGATCAACAAGCCCGGCGTGCTGGCCGAAGTAGCGGCCACGATCGGCGATACCGGTTCCAATATCGAACAGGTCGAGGTAGTAGGCAGACACGACGACTGTTCGGTACTCTCTTTCCTCATCAAGGTCAAAGACCGCGGTCACCTTGCGCGCATACTGCGCGGCGTGCGCAACATGCAGAATGTCGTTCGCGTCGCCCGCGATTGCGCCTGATCAACCGGAACGAAGTGCACTCATGACCAAGAAAGCGATTCACACCGCCGATGCACCCGCCGCCATCGGCACCTACTCGCAGGCGATCGACGTCAACGGGCTCGTATTCCTGTCGGGCCAGATCCCCCTCGACCCGGCAACCATGGACGTCGTGAAGGGCGACTTCGAAGCGCGTGCCCGGCAGGTCTTCGACAACCTGGCGGCGGTTGCCGCCGCCGCAGGCGGCAGCCTCGACGACGTCGTCAAGCTGACGGTGTTCCTCACCGACCTCGGCAACTTCGCCACCGTGAATGCCGTGATGGAGGATTACTTCCACAAGCCGTTCCCGGCCCGCGCGGCCGTCGGCGTCGCGGCGCTGCCGAAGGGCGTCGACGTCGAGGCGGACGCGATCCTGTTCCTGAATCGCCCGCTGTAGTTCTCATGAGGCCTGCCGGCAACGCGTCCGTTTTCGGCACAGCGCCGGTCGCGGTTCGGGAACCGCTCCTACAGCAGCCGCATCGCACCGGCCGGCTCGTGACGATGCCCCTCCGCACCGTAGGAGCGGGCCTCGGCCCGCGAACCACCGCGGTTCGAGAACCGCGCCTGCGGTGACGGCCGCACTCGATTCTCCGCTGACCGTGCTGGCCGGCGTCGGCCCGGCGCTCGCGAAGAAGCTCGAACGGCTGCACGTGCAGCGGGTCGAGGACCTCCTGTTCCTGCTGCCGCTGCGCTACGAAGACCGCACGCAGCTCGTCAGGCTCGGCGCGCTGACCGTCGGCGAGCGCTGCCTGGTAACGGGCGAAGTGCTGCTTGCCGAGACGACGTTTCGCGGCCGCCGCAGCCTGCTCGTGCGAATCGGCGACGGCAGCGGCCAGCTTACCCTGCGCTTCTTTCATTTCTCGCGCAGCCAGCAGGCACAGTTCCGGCTCGGCGTGCGCCTGACCTGCTTCGGCGAGGTGCGCAAGGGCCGCGCAGGCTTCGAGATGATCCATCCCGAGTACCGTTTGCTGCGCGATAGCCAGGATCCCGCGATCAACGACTCGCTCACGCCGATCTACCCGGCTACCGAGGGTTTGCAGCAGGGCCGGCTGCGCAATCTCACCGGGCAGGCACTGCAGGCGATGCAGCGCACACCGCCCGGCGAGCTGCTGCCCGACGCGATACGCGCGGAGCTCGCGATGCCGTCGCTCGCAGATGCCATCCACTACCTGCACCGGCCGCCGTCCGATGCGGACGTGGCGCTCATGCTGGCGGGCCGTCACCCGTGCCAGCAGCGCCTGGCCTTCGAGGAACTGCTCGCGCATTACCTCAGCCTGAAGAACCTGCGCGCGCTCGCCGACCTGGAGTCCGCACCCGCGCTGCGCGGCGGCCAGGATCGGGTCGACGCCTTCATCGGCTCGCTGCCGTTCGCGCTGACGGGCGCGCAGCAACGCGTGACGCAGGAAATCCTGGGCGACATGGCGGCGCCGCACCCGATGATGCGGCTCATCCAGGGCGACGTCGGCTCGGGCAAGACGGTCGTCGCCGCGATCGCCTGTCTCAAGGCGATGGCGTGCGGCGTACAGGCCGCGATCATGGCGCCGACGGAGCTGCTCGCCGAACAGCACTGGAGGAGTTTCTGTGACTGGTTCCGGCCCCTCGGCCTCGAGCCCGCCTGGCTCGCGGGGAGCCAGAAAGCGTTGGCGCGCCGGGAAGCGCTCGCGGCAATCGCCGACGGCAGCGCGCCGCTGGTGGTCGGTACGCACGCGCTGTTCCAGGAAGGCGTCAGCTTCAAGCGGCTCGGGCTGGTCGTGATCGACGAGCAGCATCGTTTCGGCGTGCACCAGCGCATGGCGCTGCGCGAAAAAGGCATCGGCGACGACGGCCACCCGCACCAGCTGGTCATGACCGCGACGCCGATTCCCCGCACCCTCGCCATGGCCGCGTACGCGGACCTCGACGTATCCATCATCGACGAACTCCCGCCCGGGCGGCAGGCCGTCACCACCGTGGCCGTTTCCGAAGCGCGCCGCGACGAGATCATCGAGCGGGTGCGTGCCGCGTGCGCGACCGGGCAGCAGGCGTACTGGGTATGCCCGCTCATCGAAGAATCGGAAGCGCTCGGTTACGAGGCGGCCGAGGCCAGTTACGAGATGCTGACCGCGGCGCTGCCGGAGCTGCGCATCGGCCTTGTGCACGGCCGC
>DATIUU010000043.1:0-8571 GCA_035466635.1 Woeseiaceae bacterium | reverse complement strand
GCTTGCGGCACCGTCAGTGCCGAGGCCGACCCGGACGCCGGCCGCGAGCATCTTTGCGACCGGCGCGATGCCGGAAGCGATCTTCATGTTCGATGTCGGGTTGTGAATGACGCCGACCTGCCGATCGCGCAGGATGGGTATCTCGTCGTCCGTCGGCCAGACGACATGCGCCGCGATGGTCGGGCCCTCGAAGAACCCGATCCCGTCGAGCATCTCGATACTCGTGGCGCCGTAGGTGTCCTTCGAATACTGCACCTCGTAAGGCGACTCGGACAGGTGAATGCTGATGGGTACGCCGCGTTCCAGGGCGGCCGCGCGCGTCTCGCGAAGCTGGCCGGCATCCAGCGTGTAATTGGCGTGCGGCCCGAAAATCGGGGTGATCCGCGAATTGCGGCCTTTCCAGCGCTCGATGAAGCCGACGCCCTTGCCGATGGAATCCGCAGCACTTTCGGCATCCGGGCTGCGCTGGTCGATAACGGTCGCCGATATCAGTGCGCGCATGCCGCAGCGCTCGACAACGTCGGCTATCGTGTCCGGGTAGTAATACATGTCGACGAAAGTCGTCGTGCCGCCGCGCAGCATCTCCCAGCACGCCAGCTCCGTGCCGATGCGCACGAATTCGGCGTCGACGAACTCGACCTCGGCGGGAAATATGTAGTTGGTGAGCCAGTCCATTAGTGCGAGGTCGTCGGCCACGCCGCGAAGCAGGGTCATTGCTGCGTGCGAGTGGCCATTGACCAGGCCCGGCATTACGACACGCTGCGCGCCGTCGAGGGATTCGTGCGCGCGGAACGCGGCGTTGATCTCGGCCGCAGGCCCGACGGCGACGATGATGCCTTCATGGACCGCGACGGCGCCGTCCTCGATGATCGTGAGGTCCTCGTCGAAGGTGACGACGTAGTCGCCGTTGACGATGAGATCGACCGCATCGCGCGCATCGCCGCCATCGTCCGGGCCACAGGCAGCCAGGGCCAGGAAGAGTGTGATGATTGCCGGAAAGCTTGCTCGTGGTTGCATGACGTTACCCTCTGCCCCGATTCTAACATTCGGTGCCGGGCTTCCCGAAAGGAAAGAGCCGGTCACAGGACCGGCTCTCTCGCGTTAGCGGTGATGAATGCCTCAGAAGCTCTTCAGGAAGCGAACGCCGAATTCGCTCGGGTCGTTGCTGAGGATCTGCAGGACGTAATCCGTGACGTTCAGCCTGGCATTGTCATAGCGTTCGTCCGTGACATTGCGGCCGTACAGCGCCGCCGTCCAGGTACCGTCAGCGGAGGTGTAGGAAAGGTCGACGTTGACGATCGAGCGGCTGTCGATCTTCGTCAGGCGGCCGGGATCCGAACTCGGTTCGCCGAACATTTCGTCGCGGTACGAGTAGTCGGCGCGCAGCGCGACCTCGCCACCGCCGCTCATCGGCAGCCTAATCTCCGGGCTCAGTGAGAACGTGAGCTCGGGTGTCAGCGGTGCGACCGGTTTGACGCCCTGTTGTTCGTCGACGTCGACGTCGATGTAGCCGAGCGTCGCATGGAACAGGAAGTTGTCCGTAAAGTACGCCGTGCTTTCCCACTCGAACCCGAACGACTCCTGGTCGACGATGAGGTTGACCGTGTTGAAGCCCGCGCCGGCGGTGGTGCTGACCTGGTAGGGCAGGTCGGAGTACTGCGTGAAGAACACGACCGCACTCATTTGCAGGCGTTCGAACGGCTGGCCCTTGATGCCCACCTCGTAGTTCGTCGCAGTGATGTTGCCGCTGGCGACGAAGCAGGTCGGGTCGCCGAACAGGCAGAACGGACGTGCCGGGAACTGGCCGGACTGGTAGCCGCTCTGGATGCTGCCGTAGAGATTCAGGCCGTTGTCGAGGCTCAGGCTCGCCGACAGGTCCCAGGAGACCTCGTCGAAATCCTGGCTCGCGGAGACGAGACCGATACCGACATCCGTCGCGGCATCCTTCTCGTCCTCCGTGTAGCGAAGGCCACCGGAAATTCGCAACGCATCGGTCACGTCGAAGCCGACGTTGCCGAACACCGCCATGCTGGTCACTTCCTGCGTGAGGAAGAAGTCGAACGGGCCGGCCTCGTTGAAGATGTACCCGTTCTGGATATTCGAGCCGTCTTCGTTGAACCAGTAGACGCCCGACACGAAGTCCCAGGAGCCGTAATCGCCGTTCAACTGGAATTCGACCGACGTCTGGTCCGCATCGCCGAACTCCGGGAATGACAGGAAGTCACGCTCCACGCTGTCGTCGTCCAGTCCCGCCTTGTATTCGGAGGTGCGAGAGCTTGCAATCACCTTGCTCGCAAGGTTGTCGTTCCAGTCCCAGTCCGCCGTCACCGACACGCCTCGCGCTTCGTTGGTGACGCGGGTCTGGTTCGCCTGCCCGGTGGCGTTGTCGTACGGGTCATCCGCGCGGTCGGCGTTGCGGATGCCGGCCAGGAAGACGGCACCGTTGGGAATTTCGTCGATCAGCGTCGTGTAGGGGCGCAGGCCGCCTTTCGCATCGTTAGCATCCGCTGCCACGACGACGGAAAAGTCGTCGTTCTCGTACTTGAGCGCTACGCGCGCAAACACTTCCTGCATTTCGCCGACTTCGACGCCCGCGTTGGGAAGGTTGACGAAATCGCCGACGCCGCCGCGGCTCTTGTAGCCGCCGGTGAACGACACGGCCGTCGACTCCGACAGGCGTGTATCGCCATAGAAGTCGCCGTTCAGGCGATCGCGGCTGCCTATCTCCAGCCCGATCCTCGCGCCTTCCTCCGAGCCGGGTTCCTTGGTGATGATGTTGATCGCGCCGCCGATCGAGTTGCGGCCGTACAGCGTGCCCTGCGGGCCACGGAGTACCTCGAGGCGCTCGATGTTCGACAGGCTCCAGTTCTGGCCCACCTGGCGCCCGAGGTATACGCCGTCGACGTAAACGCTGACGCCGGGATCCGTCGTGATGAGGTGGTCCTGCAGGCCGATGCCGCGGATGAAGGGATTCGCTGACGATGTGTGGCCGGCGGAGAACTGCGTGATGTTCAGGTTCGGAACGAACTTGCCGATGTCGACGATATCGACGATACCCTGCTGTGCCAGCCTGTCGCCTTCGAAAGCGCTGACCGCGATCGGTACTTCGTAGATGCTCTGTTCGCGTTTCGCGGCCGTCACCGTGATTTCCTCGAACAGCGATTCTTCGCTCTGTTGTGCGGTGGCGGTCGAAGCAATGCCGCACACTGCAACGACTGTGGCCAAGGCCGCAGCTGGCGTCACGAAATTATTCATATTATTCCCCTGGAAGTTGCCGGCCGCGATCGGCAGCCGGTTCGATGCTTGTTTTCAGCCGCCGCTCGGAGACCGGGGAGCCGGTCACGCGGCGGCGGCTTTGCACAGAATCATACCGCAGAGCCAGGCGGCCTTCGCTAGCGATTGCGAAACAATTCCGAAACAAGGAAGTCGGCGGTACTCCGGATAACGCGTTCGCCGATGGCGGGGTTGTCGTCATAGAAACCGAGACCGTGGCCGGCACCCGGCACGATGTCCACCCGGACAGTACCGCTCGATGTGGCGGCCGCCGCGACGGCCCGTGCGATGCCCGGTCCTATGATCCTGTCCGCGGCACCGCTGATGACCAACAAGGCCCCGGTGTACGAGTGCAGGGCGGCCATCGGCGGGTAGCCTTCCAGATCGTCGAACCATTGCCGGCCGAGCGTCTGCTGCTGACCCCAGGGGGTGACGAACGTCGTGGTACCTGTGCTGTGCGCCCGGTCGCGAAGTTCGGCGTAGTTCGACCGGCCGCCGACGAAGGGGAAGATCGCATCGGGCCCGTCCAGTCCCACGGGGGACCACAGTACGGCTGCCTCGAAGCCGTCCGGCAACAGCAGCATGGCAACGCGTGCACCCATGCTGTAGCCGACGATCCCGGTGCGCCCGGGATCGATGTCGGGCCTCTGCCGCGCGTAAGCAAGCGCTGCACGGGCGTCGGCCAGCATGTTCGAGAGGTTATTGTCCGTGAAGGGTTCCTGACTCTGGCCACAGCCGGGAAAGTCCGGCCGGATCGTGACAATCCCGCGCCGGGCAAGCGCTTCCGCGAGGCGCCGGAATCCGCCTGCCTCGTCCCGTGTGCCGCCGTGCCCATGCGCCATGACGACGATGGGGAAGGGCCCGGCGACGCCCGCCGCCGGCCGGACATAGGTCGCCGGCACGCTTGCGCCGCGTGACTCGAAGGCCACCTCCTCGGTAACGACGCTGTCGACCGCGCCCGCAACGGGCGTGCCGCTGCAGGCGGCGCTGACGAGCAGCGCGATCGTTAAACCGGCCAGCCGAAATCTCGCCAAGTCGCCTCCCGATTAGCGCTGCCGCCGGAGAAAAGGGCTGCTAGTATGGCATCAGCCGGACGGCAGCCACAGCCCGTCCGGTATACTCGACAGGGCCTATGGAAGCGATACGAATGGCACAGGTCGCCGGCGATCCCATACCCAGGTTTTGCGCGCCGCCCGGCGGGCGGCTGACGGCGGAGATGGTCCGTGCTTACCGGCACGCCGGCGTGCTGGTCCTCGAAGATTTCGTGCCGCTCGAGGCCTGCAAGCGGCTGCGCCAGCGCGCGCTCGAGCTGGTCGATGAATTCGATCCCCGCACGGTCCGGCACGTATTCTCGACGACGAAACAGACCCAGCTCGACGACCGCTATTTCCACGAATCCGGCGACAAGATCCGCTTTTTCCTCGAAGACGATGCCTTCGACGAGAGCGGTGAGTTGCGGCAGGCGAAGCAACACTGCCTCAACAAGATGGGCCACGCCATGCACGACCTCGACCCCGTGTTCGACACGTTTTCCCGTACGCCGGAACTGGCGGCCACGGTCGAAAGCCTGGACTTCGGGGAGCCGGGCATCATCCAGTCGATGTACATCTTCAAGCCGCCGCGCATCGGCGGCGAAGTGGTCTGTCACCAGGACTCGACGTTCATCTACACCGAGCCGGAATCCTGCACCGGTTTCTGGTTCGCCCTCGAGGACGCCACGCTCGAGAACGGCTGCATGCACTTCATCCCCGGCGCACACAAAATGCCGCTGAAGCAGCGCAACTACCGGCGCGGCGACGGCACCTTCGTCATCGAGACCATCGACGACACGCCGTGGCCCGAGGACCGCAAACGGCCGGCCGAAGCGAAGGCGGGCACGCTGGTGATCTTCGACGGCCGCATGCCGCATCTCAGCGGTGCCAACCGTTCCGACCGGTCCCGCCATGCCTACACGCTGCACGTGATCGACCGGCGCTGCCATTACCCGGCCAGCAACTGGCTGCAGCGTGGCCCGGACATGCCCCTGCGCGGTTTCGCCTGAACCGGCATGCTGTTTACCGACGTCATTCGCAGGAAGCGCGACGGCGGCGAGCTCGGCGACGAGGCGATCGCATTCTTTGTCCGGGGACTTGCGGACGGCAGCCTGCCTGCCGAGCAGGTGTCGGCGCTGGCCATGGCGGTATTCCTGAACGGCATGACGTTCGCGGAAGCGGGCAAGCTGACGATCGCCATGGCGGCGTCGGGTACCGTGCTCGACTGGAGCGGGGACGCGCTCGACGGGCCCGTCGTGGACAAGCATTCGACCGGCGGGGTCGGCGACAAGGTGAGCTTCATGCTCGCCCCGATCGCTGCGGCCTGCGGCTGCTACGTGCCGATGATATCGGGCCGCGGCCTGGGCCATACGGGCGGCACGACGGACAAGGCCGAATCCATCCCCGGCTACGATACCGCCCCGGATTTCGCGCGCTTCAGGAGCGTGGTCAAGTCGGCCGGTTGCGCCATCATCGGCCAGACGTCGGACCTCGCGCCGGCGGACCGCCGCCTGTATGCCATACGGGACGTCACGGGCACCGTCGAGTCGGTGCCGCTGATCACCGCCTCGATCCTGTCGAAGAAGATCGCGGCCGGGCTCGATGCGCTGGTAATGGACGTCAAGGTCGGCAGCGGCGCGTTCATGGCGAGCATGGCGAAAGCCCGCGAACTGGCGACCAGCATCATCAACACGGCCGCCACGGCGGATCTCCCGGCGCATGCGGTCATCACCGACATGAACGAGGTACTGGGGACCACGGCGGGGAATGCCGTCGAAATCGACGAGGCGCTGCGGTTCCTGAAGAACGAGCAGCGGGAATCCCGGCTCAACGAGGTCGTGCTGGCGCTCTGCGCCGAGATGCTCGTGGTCGGCGGCATCGAGGCGGACCGGGAGGCCGCCAGGATACGCTGCGACGACGCGGTCACGAGCGGCAAGGCGGCCGAGGTGTTCGGGCGCATGGTCGCGGCACTCGGCGGGCCGACGGACTTCGTCGAGAAGCCTGCGAACTACCTGCCGCGGGCGCCGGTCGTGCGGCCCGTGCATGCGGACGGCGTGCTGGCCGGGCTGGATACGCGCGCCGTGGGCAACGCGATCATCGAACTGGGCGGCGGCCGCCGCAAGGTCGGCGAGACACTCGATCTCTCGGTAGGCTTCACGCAGGTCGCCGCGGTAGGCAGCGTGCTCGACAACGAGCGGCCGCTGGCGGTCGTGCACGCCGCGACCGCGGCGGACGCGGATGCGGCGGCAGAGAACCTGCTGGCGGCGTGCAGGTTCGCCACCGAGGCGCCGGGCGCGAAGCCCATCATCTACGAGATTCTGGAAGGCAACGCCTGACTTTGGGGTATCCTTGCAGCCGCCAAGAACAACAATACTGACGCGGGGGGGTGCCCATGCCGAGTAACCTGATCGGAATCCTTGGCATCATCGTTATTCTGATTATCGCCGTGCTGTTTTCGAGCAACCGCAAGGCGATTCACCTGCGCGTGGTCGCGGCGGCATTCGTCCTGCAGGCGGCAATCGCCGCGTTCGTGCTGTATTTCGACTGGGGCAGGCGTGCCATCGCCTGGCTGAGTACCGGTGTGCTCGCCATCATCAGTTATTCCAAGGCGGGTATCGACATGGTCTTCGGCCCGCTGGCCGATACGGACGTCGTCGGCTTCAGTTTTGCCATCAACGTGCTGCCGATCATCATCTTCTTCGCGGCGCTCATGTCCGTCCTGTATCACCTGCGCATCATGGAGTGGCTCGTCCGGATCGTCGGCGGGGCGTTGCACAAGATCATCGGCACGGGTTCGATCGAGTCGATGAACGCCGCGGCCAATATTTTCGTCGGCCAGACGGAAGCACCGCTGGTCGTGAAGCCGTACCTCAAGGGCCTCACCGACGCGCAGTTCTTTACCGTCATGGTGTCCGGGCTCGCCTCCATCGCGGGCACGGTACTCGCCGGCTACGTACTCATGGGCGCGGAGCTCAAGTACCTGCTGGCGGCTGCGTTCATGGCGGCGCCGGGCGGGCTGCTGATGGCCAAGATCATCATGCCGGACGAGCAGTACATTCCGCCTGGCAAGCACGAACGCCTGCAGATGGAGCGCAGCGTGCACGGCAACGTGATACTCGCGGCGGCCGCCGGCACGACCGAAGGGCTGCGGCTCGCCGTTAACATCGGCGCCATGCTGGTTGCCTTCGTTGCGCTGATCGCCTTGTTCAATGGCCTGATTGGCGGCATTTGCGGGTTGCTCGGCATCGATGCCCTGCTTGGCGTCGAGACGGTCACGCTCGAGTGGATTCTCGGCAAGGTATTCCAGCCCCTGATGTGGTTGCTCAGCGTGCCGTGGGCGGAAGCCGAGGCCGCCGGCTCACTGTTTGGCGAGAAGATCATCCTCAACGAGTTCGTGGCCTTCTCGCACCTTACCGAACGGCTTGCGGGCATGAGTCCGCGCACGGTCGCCGTAACGACATTCGCGCTGTGCGGTTTCGCGAACCTGTCCTCGATCGCGATCCTGCTCGGCGGGCTCGGCGTGCTCGTGCCCGAGAAGCGCGAGGTCATCGGCCGCTTCGGCCTCAAGGCGGTGCTGGCCGCGTCGCTCTCCAACCTCATGAGCGCCGCGCTCGCAGGACTGTTGCTCACCTTCTGAACCGATGCCCGCGCAACGCATCATCATCGATTGCGATCCGGGCCAGGACGATGCCGTCGCGCTGTTCCTCGCGATGGCGTCGCCGCAGGAGTTGCCGGTACTCGGCATCACCGCGGTGGCCGGCAACGTGCCGCTGGAACTCACCCAGCGCAACGTGCGGCTGATGTGCGACATCGCGGGCCGCGGCGACATCCCCGTGTTCGCCGGCTGCGACCGGCCGATGGTGCGGGAACTGCTCACGGCCGAGAAGGTGCACGGCAAGACGGGCATCGACGGCATCGAGATCGTGGAGCCCGAGACGCCGCTCGCTGAGCAGCACGCGGTCGACTTCATCGTGGAGACGCTGCGCGCCGCGGAGGACGAGTCGGTGACGCTCGTGCCGACGGGGCCGCTCACGAACATCGGCACCGTGATCGATCGCGCGCCGGACGTGCTGCCGAAGATCCGCCAACTCGTCATCATGGGCGGCGCGATGCGCGAGGGCGGCAATTATTCGCCGTCGGCGGAGTTCAACATCCTGGTCGACCCGCACGCGGCGGACATCGTGTTCCGTTGCGGGCGCCCGATTACCTCGATGGGCCTCGACGTCACGCACCAGGTGCTGTCGACGCGCGCCCGCGTCGAGCGCAT
>DATIUU010000042.1:0-3797 GCA_035466635.1 Woeseiaceae bacterium | reverse complement strand
GGTAGTCGATGCCCGCCGGCTCCAGTTGCAATGCCGTCTGCAATGCCGCTTCCGCGTCCTCGTCCCTGCCCATCTGCGCCAGCAGCAGGCCGCGGTTGTAGTGGATCCGCGGCCGGTCCGGCAGTCCGCCGGCGGCCTGGTCCAGGTACTGCAACGCCTCCTCGCGGCGGCCGGATGCCAGGAGCACCAGCGCCAGCGAATAGGCCGCATCGTATTGCTCCGGGTAGGCGGCGAGGACTTCCCGCAACAGCGATTCCGCTTCGCTGTCCCGTCCCTGGCGGCCGAGCAGGACGGCGAGGTTCATCTTGGCCGGGAAAAACAGGTCGTCCACGGCGACCGCCTTGCGGTAGTACTGCTCGGCGGTTTCCGGGTCGCCCTGCAGTTCGTACAGGTTGCCGAGGTTGAGCCCGGACGACGCGAAGTCGAGCATCGATCGCATTGCCGTGACATAGGCATGCAGCTCGCGATCCAGCGCCGCCGATTGTTCGCCGGTCAGGTACTCGCGCGGGATGCCGGCCAGCTGCGCTGCAGCCCGCATGCGCACGGCGCGGACCGGGTCGAACAGGCGCGGCGCGAGCAAGCCGGCGAAGGTCTCGGGGTCCCGGGCCGGGAGCGCATCGACGGCGGTATGGCGCAGCAGTGCCTCGTCGTCGGCCAGCGCGCCCTTTATTGCCGGCAGGACATGCTCCGACGGGTACGCCGCGAGCGCGCGCAGCGCGGTCGCGCGCACGATCGTCGCCGCCTGCGGATCCCCGGCGAGCGCGATCAGTTCGTCCCGTACGTCGGGGTCGCCGGCCCTGGCCGCAGCCAGCACCGAACCGAAATGCGGCCCCCGAGCCTCGCCGTACCAGTCCGTATAGGCGTCAACGACCCACTGCAACGGCTGGTCTGCGTGGCAACCGCTTTGACTGCACGAATTGGGCACGCCGAGCGATTCGGTGAGATCCGGTCGCGGCACGCGCAGGCTGTGATCCGCGCGGTAGTCGATCACCATGTACGGCTGCTCGGGCATGTGGCACTTGATGCAGCGCGCGCCGTCGTTCGGCTTGCCGTCGGCCGACGGCGCATGAAAGTGATGCGCGCTCGTGTCGTAGGTCGTCGCCTCGTGGCAATGCGTGCACAACGCGTTGCCGTCCCTCTGCAACGCCAGGCTGTGGGGGTCGTGACAATCGCCGCAGCCGACGCCGTTCCGGTACATCTTGCTCTGGACGAACGAACCCCAGACGAAGACTTCGTCCAGGATCTGGCCGTCGGGGTGATAGAGGCCCTCGTCGAGCAGCGCGGGAACGAAGTGCTGCAGCAGCCCGCCCTGCCCGTGATCGTAATCCGCAATCTCGCTGCGCCGCGAGTGACAGGCCGCGCACAGTTCGACGTACTCGCGGTTGCCGATACCGCGGCTCGTGACCTGCAGGCCGTGGTTCGCGATCGGCGCCCTGTCCGCCTCGTCCATCCCGGCCCACGCCAAGTGACGTGAACCCGGCCCGTGGCAGGCTTCGCAGCTGACGTCGATCTCGGACCACGTGGTCGCGTATGTACCGCTATCGGGATCGAAGTTCTTCTGCAGGTTGGTCGAATGGCACTCGGCGCACATGCCGTTCCAGTTCTGGCCATTGCGCGTCCAGTGCAACCAGTCGTCCGGCGCGATCACCGTGTCCGGGTTGAGCGTAAACCAGCGCTCGCGCTCCGTGTCCCAGGCGATGGGGAGCGCCTGCAGCCGCCCGCCGGGGAATGGCACGAGATATTGCTGCAGCGGTTCGATGCCGAAGGTGTACTTGATCTCGAACTCCGCCAACTCGCCGCCCGGCCCTTCCGTATGCACGAAGAACCCCTCGCCCTTGCGGTAGAAGCGCGAGGTGATACCCGCGTGCTCGAACACCGTGTCGTCGAAATCGCCGAGTACGGTCTCGTCGCTCGCCACGTCCATGGCGTTGTCGTGATCGGAGCCCTGCCATTGCGTGTAGATCTCGGCGTGGCAATCGATGCAACGAGCGCGACCGACGAATTCGGCGACGGCCGGCAACGCCGGCTTCGCTTCGCGCTCGTTGCCGGTGTTGCGCGTTGCAAGAATCGCGATCGCGATGACGACCGCGGCCAGTGCGACGATGCCGGCCTTCATTCTCCCGCGCATGTCCCGAACGGCCGGCTGCGCCGGTCAGCCCAGCGCGTGGTCGAGGTCCGCGACGAGGTCGTCGAGGGCTTCGATGCCGACGGACAGGCGGATCAACTGATCCGAGATGCCGAGCTTGGCGCGCTCGCTCTCGGGCACCGAGGCATGCGTCATGATCGCGGGATGGTCGACCAGGCTCTCGACGCCGCCGAGGCTCTCGGCCAGCGAGAACACCTCGCAGCGCTCGAGGAAGCGGCGCGCGGCAGCGAGATCCCCCTTGATGAAGAACGTCACGATGCCGCCGTAATCCGCCATCTGCCGGCGGGCAAGCGCATGTTGCGGATGCGAGGCAAGCCCCGGGTAAAGCACGCGCTCGACACGCGGGTCGGTTTCCAGCCACTCCGCGATCACGGCGGCGCTGCGGCAGTGCCGCTCCATGCGCACGTCGAGCGTCTTCAGTCCGCGCAGCGCGAGGAAGCTGTCGAACGGCCCCGCCACCGCGCCGATCGAGTTCTGCAGGTAGGCGAGCCGCCCGGCGATGGCGGCGTCCGCCGTCGCGAGAATGCCGCCCACCATGTCGGAATGCCCGTTCAGGAATTTCGTCGCGGAGTGCATGACGATATCGCAGCCCAGTTCGAGCGGGCGCTGCACGCAGGGCGTTGCGAACGTGTTGTCGCAGACGACGAGGATGTCGCGACCTTCGACGGCCGCGACGGCCGCCTGCAGGTCGACGAGCTTCAGGAGCGGGTTGCTCGGGCTCTCGATCCAGAGCATGCGCGTGTTGTCACGAAGGGCCTCGGCGATGCTGCCCGTGTCGCTCATGTCGACGTAGCTGAACTCGAGCCCGGCACTGCGCTCGCGCACCCCCGAGAACAGCCGGCGGGTGCCGCCATAGAGATCATCCATCGCGATCACGTGGCTGCCGCTGTCGATGAGTTCGAGCGCGGTGCCGATCGCGGCCATGCCCGAGGCGAAAGCGAAGCCGTGGCTGCCCGACTCGAGGTCCGCGATGCAGCGCTCGTAAGCCATGCGCGTGGGGTTCTGCGTGCGCGAGTACTCATAGCCCTTGTGCACGCCCGGGCTTTCCTGCACGTAGGTGGAGCTCGCATAGATCGGCGGCATGATCGCGCCGGTCGTCGGGTCGGGCGCCTGTCCCGCGTGGATTGCGCGCGTTGCGAAAGCGTGCTTCTTGTCGTTTTTGCTCATGGGTTCGTCGTCTCAGATCTGCCGGCGCAGGTAATTAAGCACGTCGGAGCGGGTAATCAGGCCCAGGAATTCGTCGCCGTCCATGATCGCCGCGTAGGGCTGCACGTGCAGCATCGCCACGAGATTGTTGACGCTGGTCGTCCTGTCGAGCTTGATGAAGGCCGATTCCATCGCCGCGGCGACGGGCGCGTTCATCAGTTCCGGCTTGCCGAAGACGTGCTGGATGATGGCATCCTCCGTGATGATGCCGACCAGCCTGCCCTCGTCCATGACCGGCAGCTGCGAGAAGCCCGCGTTGCGGAGCCGGTTGTGCGCCGTGGTCACGACGTCGGTCGGCCCGACGGTGATCGTCGCCTGCTCGCCGTGCGGCCGGCCGATCAGGTCGCGCAGGTCGCCGTGCTGTTCGCGCGTGATGAAGCCCTGGTCCTCCATCCAGAAGTCGTTGAACAGCTTCGACAGGTACTTGTTGCCGGTATCGCAGGCG
>DATIUU010000041.1:0-2915 GCA_035466635.1 Woeseiaceae bacterium | reverse complement strand
GAAGAACATGCCGGCCACCGGTTCGACGGCGTCGATGAAATTGCCGTCGAGCCCGACGCCATGCACGACCGGCAGGCCGTGCTGCTGGCCGAACGCGAGGTCGTCGACACCATAGGCGGGCGCCGTGTGCACGATGCCGGTGCCGTCTTCGGTACTGACGAAGTCGGCCGGGAGCACCTGGAACGCATTCGGCGCGTCGACCTCGAGGTAGTCGAACAGCTGTTCGTAGCGCATGCCGACGAGATCGCTGCCTTTGACGGTCTTCGTAACGGAATGCTCGATATCGCGGAACACCGCGTCGCGCAGCGCCTCCGCCACGATCAGCGTCTGCCCTTCCGATTCGCAGTAGCTGTAATCGATATCCTCGCCGACGGCCAGCGCGAGATTGGACGGCAGCGTCCATGGAGTCGTCGTCCAGACGAGAATGTAGGTGTCTTCTTCGCCAACCACCTTGAAGCGAACCGTAACCGAGGGGTCCTCGGTTTCCTTGTAGCCGAGCGCCAGTTCGTGCGATGAAAGCGTGGCACCGATGCGCGGGTCGTAGGGCACGACCTTGTAGCCGCGGTAGATGAGGTCCTTGTCGAAGATGATCCGGAGCAGGTTCCAGACCGACTCGATGTAGCTGTTGTCGAGCGTGTAGTAGGCCTCGTCGAGGTGCACCCAGAAGCCCATGCGCTCGGTCATCTTCTCCCAGTCGCCGATGTAGGTCATGACCGACTCGCGGCACAGGCGCGTGAACTCGGCGATGCCTACCTTTTGCTCGATCTCTTCCTTGTCGTAGCTATCGATCCTGCCCTCTTTCTTGAGCAGCTTCTCGACCTCGTGCTCCACGGGCAGTCCGTGCGTGTCCCAGCCGGCCTTGCGCGGAGCGTGGTAGCCGCGCATGGTCTTGTAACGCGGGAAGATGTCCTTGAACGCCCGCGCGAGCACGTGATGAATGCCGGGCTTGCCGTTGGCCGTAGGCGGGCCCTCGTTGAAACTGAACCTGGGGCGCCCCTCGGACATCGCCAGCGTCTGCTCGAAGGTGCGGTGCTCGCGCCAGAAAGCCAGCACGTCCTCTTCGAGGGCGGGCCCGTCATAGCGACTCGATACTTCCTTGAAACTCAAACCGTGTTCTCCACTCTGTGTCTGCGGGAGCGGGCCCGGGCCCGCGACCATTCGCGGTTCGAGAACCGCTACAGTCGGCAAGAACCAGTCCTGCACAATCAAAAACGCCCCGGGCGCATCGGCTGCGCCCGGGGCGACAAAATTCATCGCGGTACCACCCGGCTTCGTGGCCTCGGCCACCTCGTGGACCTCCTGGTCCGTCGTCCGTGTCGTGGACCAGGCGGCTATGTCTACTGGGGCCCGCGACACGCGGCCCGTTCGAATAGCGACTCCGGGGTGATATTCGGCGGATTCGGGCCCGGGGCTCGCACCATCCCCCGGTCGCTCAGGCCAGAGTGGCCCGCCTGTTCGTCCCCATCGACGTCTTGCCGCGAAAATTAGCCCCTGGCGCGCCAAAACACAAGCTTGCGGGCGCCGCGCCCGGCAAGACCGGGCAGATATCGTTAGGATAGGGGTGCTATGAACTCAATGAAACAAAAACTGGAGACAATGCGGCAGGAACTGGAGAACATCGCGGACGCCGGCGACGATCCGGCGGCCGTGGTGCAGCTCGACCCGACCAGGGTCGGCAGGCTGTCACGCATGGACGCCTTGCAGGCACAGGCCATGGCGAAGGCATCGGGCGCCCGGCGCGCCACGCAGCTCCGCGAGATCGACGCCGCATTGCGGCGCATAGACGACGGCCGCTACGGCGACTGCGAGCGTTGCGAGGAACCCATCAACCCGCGGCGCCTGGAAGCCGATCCCACCGCGCGTCTTTGCATCGATTGCGCGAGCAAGAGCGAGTGACGGACGTGGCGGCCCCGGCATTTCCCGAGCCGTCCTTCGTCGAGACCAATGGCATTCGCATGGCGGTTTACGAGCAGGGCGACGGCCCGCCGGTCGTCCTGCTGCACGGTTTCCCGGAGCTGGCGTTCTCCTGGCGTCACCAGCTACCCGCCCTCGCGGCAGCCGGGTTTCGCGCGATTGCACCGGACCAGCGGGGCTACGGCCGCACCGATGTTCCGGGCGACGTTCACGACTACCGGATCGAGGCGCTGATCGCCGACATCCACGGCCTGCTCGATGCGCGAAAGCTCGATTCCGCGAGCTTCGTCGGCCACGACTGGGGCGCACTGCTGCTCTGGCAGATGGCGATGCGCGCGCCTGCGCGTATCGACCGGCTCATCGTACTCAACATCCCGCACTACCCGCGCCTGCCGGTCGACCCGATCGAGGTGATGCGGAGACGCTTCGGCGACGACTTCTACATCGTCAACTTCCAGGACTCGGACGAAGCCGACACGGCATTCGCGCGCGATCCGGCGCACTTCTTCGACGTGATGATGCGGCGCGGGCAGATATCCCGCGAGCAGTTCGACCAGTTGCCGGCCGGCATGAAGTCGCTGAGCCTCCTCAAGGCCATGGCGCGTACCCGGCCCGGCGGCGAGCCCCTGCTGACGGACGCGGAGCGCGACTATTACGCCGCCGCGTTTGCGAACACGGGGTTCACGGGCCCGATCAACTGGTACCGCAACTGGACGCGCAACTGGGAATCACAGGCGGGCTTCGACGACCGCATCCGCATCCCGACGCTGTTCATCGGTGCTGTCGACGACGTCGTCGTCGCGCCCGAGCACATCGAGTCCATGAAACCGCTGGTCGACGACCTCGAAGTTCACATGCTGCGGGGCTGCGGGCACTGGAGCCAGCAGGAGCAGCCGGACGAAGTGAACCGGCTGATCATCGACTGGTTGCGGCGCCGATCGGGCTAGGGAGACTCTGCACAAGTATCGTCGCACACGACCGACGGGTATCGGGCGAGGCGA
>DATIUU010000040.1:0-8179 GCA_035466635.1 Woeseiaceae bacterium | reverse complement strand
ATCTGCCCGGGGGCGGCCGTGTTCGCGACGTCGAACCAGTTGCTCATCATGTAGGGCAACGCCGATGCGACGACGGCGCCGATGCCGATGAAAAAGCTCTGCGTCGCAAAGCCCGTCGTGCGCTGCCGCTCGGGCAGCATGTCGCCGACGAATGCCCGGAACGGCTCCATGGATACGTTGATGCTCGCGTCCATCACCCACAGCATGCCCGCGGCTATCCAGAGCGTCGGCGAATTCGGCATCGCGAACAGCGCCAGCGACGCGAAGATCGCGCCGACGGTGAAATACGGCCGGCGGCGTCCGAAGCGACCCCAGGTGCGGTCGCTCATGTAGCCGATGATCGGCTGCACGATGAGTCCGGTGAGCGGCGCGGCCACCCAGAGTATCGGCAGGTCGTCGATCTCCGCGCCCAGTGTCTGGAATATGCGGCTGACGTTGGCGTTCTGCAGTGCGAACCCGAACTGGATGCCCAGGAACCCGAAACACATGTTCCAGATCTGCCAGAAGGAAAGCGGTGGCTTCTTTTTCATTGTCGCTGTGCTCGCTTGTCGGGCTGCAGCCGAACGGCCGCACCGCCACCGGCGGCAAGCGCCAGCTCCAGCGTATCCTCGCCGGCCAGCGCGCGCTCCTCGATCACGTAGTCGTAGGGGTTCGATCGCCAGTCGGCGTCGTCACCGTCGCGGTAGATCGTCGCCACGTAACGCCTGCCCGGCTCGAGGAACGCGAGCGGCACCGAGATCGTCCGCGGCCGGTCGCCGCTGATCGCACCCACGTACCAGTCGTCGCCGTCGCGCTCCCGTCTTGCGAACACGACGAATTCGCCGACCTCCCCATCCAGCGCGATGCTCTCCTCCCAGTCGGTCGGCACGTCCTCGATGAAGCGGAACGCGTCCGGCCGCTGCTCGTAGTTCCGGGGCAGGTCCGCCGCCATCTGGATCGGGCTGTAAAGGACCACGTAGAGCGCCAGCTGGTGAGCGAGCGTCGAGGCGACGCGGAACTCCTACTCCGGCCCCTGGTGCAGGAGGTCGAAGATGCCCGGCGTGAAGTCCATGGGGCCCGACAGCATGCGCGTGAAAGGCAGGGTCACGTTGTGGCTCGGCGGGTTCGGTGGCGCCCATACCGCGTTGTATTCCTGCCCGCGTGCGCCCTCGCGGCTGATCCAGTTCGGGTAGGTGCGGCGCAGCCCCGTGTCCTTGACCGGTTCGTGGGTGTTGATGCTGATCCTGCGCTGCGCCGCTTCCTCGAGCACGCGGATGAAGTGCCGCACCGCGAACTGGCCGTCGTGCCATTCGTACCTGTCGATGCCGTCGTCGTCACGGACCAGCCCTCCACCGTCGGCGACATACCCGGTTTTCACCTGCCGCACGCCGAGCGACTCGTAGAGGTCGAAGGCTGCGCCCATCTGGCGCTCGTAGTTGCTGACGTGACCCGAGGTCTCGTGGTGCCCGACCAGCCGCACGCCCCTGTCGCGCGCATAGCTCGCCACGCCCTCGAGGTCGAAGTCGGGATACGGTTGCGTGAAGCTGAATACCGCGCCGTTTGCAATCCAGTTGCCGTCCCACCCGGTGTTCCAGCCTTCGACGAGCACGCCGTCGAAACCGTGCCTCGCCGCGAAGTCGATGTAGCGCCTCGCCTCGGCGGTCGTCGCGCCATGGTCGGGACCCGACCCCCAGGTCTGCTCCTGCAGGTGCATCCCCCACCAGATCCCGACGTACTTGCCGGGCTCGACCCAGGACACGTCGCCGAGCTTGTTGGGCTCGTTGAGGTTGAGGATGAGGTCCGAGTTCAGCAGGCCCCTGGCATCCGGCGCCACCTGGATCGTGCGCCAGGGCGTCACGAACGGCGCGCGAGTCCTGACGCGAATGCCGTCGGACCACGGCGTGAGGTTGGTCTTGAGGCCGCCGCCGCGGCGCTGGTCGAGGACGTACGCCGCGTAGTCGACGAGTGCGGCCTCGTGGATGCTCAGGTGTACGCCGCTCTCGAGCCGCAGCGTCAGCGGCGTATGCGCAAGCCCGATGTCCGTCACCGGCGTGCGGTTGTACAGGAACTCGTAACGGTTCCAGCCGCGCCCGGGTATCCACCACGCGGTTGCATCCGGGGCGAGGTGGAACTCGGTCAGCTCGTCGACGATCTCGACGTCGGCGTAGCCGTGCTGCTCCGGCACCTCGTAGCGGAAGCCGACGCCGTCGTCGTAGACGCGAACGCGCAGGCCGAGCTGGCGCGCCGGCGCGTCGGCCTGCAACAGCACGAACAGCTCGTTGAAATGGTCGCGAACACGGCGGCGCTCGCCCCAGGGCTGCTGCCAGGTGCTGTCGCCGCCGCTGCGCTCCGACCGCGTGATGCGCAGGCCCGTATCGAATGCGTGGTGGCCGGCAAACCGCAGCCCGAGCCGCGACTCGCGCACCACGAGTTCGCCGCCATAACGGACGCTGTAGCTCGGCACCCCGTCGTCGTCGACGTCGATCGAGAACGCAATGCGGTTGTCGGGAGAATTCACCTGTAGCGCGGCGGCCGCTGCAGGAAGTAACAGGGCCAATACCGGCCCCGCAACGCGTTGTGCGATTCCCCTCGACATCGCGCCAGTTTATCAACAAGTTGTTGATACCCCTGGATGAATACGTATTCAGGTGAATCGACTATAGTGGGCTGACTAGAATCTGGCGGAGCACACTTGCCGACCGCGGGGAACACCATGCGTTGCACTGCACTCTTTCTGTTTGCCCTCCTGTCCGCCGGGTTTGCGGCGGGCACCCATGCCCAGGAGATCGAACGCGTCGAGCCACCATTCTGGTGGTCCGGGTTCGAGCACCGGGAGCTGCAGTTGATGCTCCACGGCAACGACATCTCGTTGCTGACGCCACAGGTCGATCATCCGGGAGTCTCGATAAGCCGGGTCGTGCGAGTCGAGAGCCCGAATTACCTGTTCCTGTACCTCGACGTCGCGGCCGACGCCGAGCCGGGCACATTCGACATCGTCTTCTCGGAAGGCGACTACAGTTTCACGCGGACCTACGAGCTGCGGCAAAAGAGCACGGATCCCGACCATGCCCGGGGCTTCACGTCCGCTGACACGATCTACCTCGTCATGCCGGACCGTTTCGCCAACGGCGACCCGAAGAACGACGAATTCTACTTCCTCGACGACAAGCTCGACCGGGACGACCCCTACGGCCGCCACGGCGGAGACCTGCAGGGCATCGAAGACCACCTCGACTACATCGAGGACATGGGCTTCACCTCCGTGTGGCTGAACCCGGTGCTCGAGAACGCGATGCCGGTGGCCTCTTACCACGGCTACGCAATGACGGATTACTACGCAGTCGACCCGCGCTTCGGTACCAACGAGCAGTTCCGCGAACTCACGGCGAAGATGAAAGCGCGCGGCATCGGCATGATCATGGACCAGGTCGTGAATCACATCGGCAGCGGGCACTGGTGGATGGAGGACCTGCCCGCGAGCGACTGGCTCAACTTCCAGGACGACCCGGTCATGACGTCGCACCGGCGCACGATTAACATGGACCCTTACGCGTCGGACTACGACAGGAAACAGCACTCCGGCGGCTGGTTCGTCGAGTCCATGCCGGACCTGAACCAGCGCAATCCGCTGCTCGCCGATTACCTCATCCAGAACTCGATCTGGTGGGTCGAGTACCTGGGCCTGCAGGGCATCCGCATGGATACCTGGCCCTACCCCGACAAGCATTTCATGAGTGACTGGAGCCGGCGCATCATGCAGGAATACCCGGATTTCAACATCGTGGGCGAGGAATGGAGCGAACTGCCTGCCGTGACCGCTTACTGGCAGCGCGGCCGGCTCAACTACGATGGCTACGTCTCCTACCTGCCCGGCGTGTTCGACTTCCCGCTGCAGGGCGCCGTCGCCCGGGCCCTGATGGGCGACCCGTCGAGTTTCAACGGCGTCTGGACATCGCTGTACGAGCTCGTCGCGCTCGATTACCTGTACCTGGAGCCGATGAATCTCGTGATCTTCCCGGACAACCACGACATGGACCGCATCTACACGCAGCTCGAGGAGAACTTCGACCTGTACAAGATGGCGATGGCCTACTACGCGACCATGCGCGGCATCCCGATGTTCTTCTACGCGGACGAGATCCTCGCGTCGCACCCGGGCACCAGCAGCCACGGCGCGCTGCGCAGCGATTTTCCCGGCGGCTGGGACGGCGACACGGTCAACGCCTTCACCGGCGAAGGCCTCAGCGACCGGCAGCGCGAGGCGCAGACATTCGTCCGGACGCTTCTCAACTGGCGCAAGAACAACCGGACGATCCATCACGGCGAGTTCATGCACTTCGCGCCGATCAGGAACGTCTACGTCTACTTCCGTTACGACGAGGACGACACCGTCATGGTCGTGCTGAATCGCGACGAGGAGACCGTGACGCTCGAGACCGGCCGCTTCGCCGAGCGCATCGGCGCCGCGACCCATGGCACCGACGTGGTGACCGGCGAGCGCTTCGGCATCGAGGAGTCGCTCGTGCTCGCGCCGCGCTCCGCGCTCATCCTGGAGCTGGAGTAACCGGGGATGGCCCTGCGCTGTAGGAGCGCGCCTCGGCGCGCGATCGATCGTGACCAGAATCGCGGTCCGAGAACCGCTCCTGCGCTAATGGCAGCAATCTCCCGCAGTAGCGGTTCTCGAACCGCGATTACCGCCATCCTCCTTGTGTGCCTGGCACGGCCCGCCCTCGCCGCTTTCGGATCCTACGAAAGCCACACGCTGGCCGGCCCGGCGCTGGTCGTGCAGACCGACATCGGCGAGATGAGCATCACCGCGGTCGACGACGCGGCCTTCGAGGTCCACTACCGGGAACGCGGCGTAAAGCAGCTGCCCTCGTTCGCCCTCGCCGGCCCGCCCGCCGCGGTGGCGGCCGGCGTCGTCGATCGCGGCGATTCCCTCGAGTTCGCGATCGACGGGCTGAGCGCCATCGTCGACAAGGCACCCGTGCGCGTGCGCTTCGAGCGCGGCGGCCTGCCGCTGGTCGCCGAGGAACACGGCTACTACGCACACGAGACCGTGCGCGGCTTCCGCTTCGCACTGGATGACGGGGAGAAACTGCTCGGTGGCGGCCAGCGCGTGCTCGGCATGGACCGCCGCGGCCGGCGCATGCCGCTCTACAACAAGGCAGCGTACGGCTACACCACCGAGGACAAGGACCAGATGTACTACGGCCTGCCCGCCGTGCTGTCGAGTGACCGCTACATCATCGTGTTCGACAACTCCGCGCGCGGCTGGCTCGACATCGGCGCCACCGAGCCGGACGTGCTGGAATTCCAGGCCGTAGCAGGGCGAACGGCCTACCTCGTGGTTGCCGGCGACAGCTACCCGGAACTCATGGGTAATTACACGGACGTCACGGGGCGGCAGCCGCTGCCGCCCCGCTGGGCGTTCGGCAATTTCGCGTCGCGTTTCGGCTACCGCACGGATCAGGAAACGCGCGACGTCGTGCGGCGCTTCCGCCGCCAGGGCATCCCGCTGGATGCCGTGATCCTCGACCTGTACTGGTTCGGGCCGGATATCCAGGGCTACATGGGCGACCTCGACTGGGATCGTGAAGCCTTCCCTAACGCCGAAAAGATGATCCGCGATTTCGCCCGGGACGGCGTGCGCACGATCACGATCACCGAGCCCTTCGTTCTGCGCACGTCGTCGAACTGGGAGGACGCCGTCGGCAACGACGCACTCGCCCGCAGCGTCACCGGCGAGCCGCGCCGTTTCGACTTCTATTTCGGCAACACGGGCCTCATCGACGTGTTCGACGCGAACGCGCGGCAGTGGTTCTGGCAGTTCTACGAGCGGCTTTTCGAGCAGGGCATCGCCGGCACCTGGGGCGATCTCGGCGAGCCGGAGGTGCATCCCGCCGATACGCTGCACCGCCTCGGCGATGCGGGCATCGAAGCGACGGCGGACGAGATCCACAATGCCTTCGGCCACACCTGGGCGCAGCTCGTCTACGAGAACCAGGTACGGCGCTTCCCGGACATGCGGCCGCTGGTCATGATGCGCTCCGGCTTCGCCGGCTCGCAGCGCTACGGCATGGTGCCATGGACCGGCGACGTCGACCGTTCCTGGGGCGGGCTCAAGCCGCAGGTGGAACTGTCGCTGCAGATGGGCCTGCTCGGGCTCGCCTACACCCACTCGGACCTGGGCGGTTTCGCGGGCGGCGAGACTTTCGACCGGGAAATGTACATCCGCTGGCTGCAGTACGGCGTCTTCCAGCCCGTGTACCGCCCGCACGCACAGGAGCACATCGCGCCCGAGCCCGTGTTCCACGATCGCGAGACGCGCCGCATCGTCGGCGACTACATCCGGCTGCGCTATCGCCTGCTTCCCTACGTCTACACCCTGGCCTGGGAGAACAGCACGACGGGCATGCCGCTCATGCGGCCGCTGTTTTTCGAGAACGAAGACGACCCGGCCCTCATCGACGAGAAGGACGCCTACCTGTGGGGGGACGCATTCCTCGTGGCACCGGTCACCGACCCCGGCATCGACAGCGTCGACGTCGACCTGCCGCCCGGCGCCTGGTTCGACTTCTGGGACGGCACCCGCTACGAGGGCGGGCGGACCGCGAGCGTGCGCGTCACGCTCGAGACGATCCCGGTACTCGTCCGCGGCGGCTCGTTCGTGCCGATGACCGGCGATATACAAACGACCCGCGACTATTCCAGCAGGGAACTCGCGGTGCACTACTATGCCGACGGCAGCGTCGCCCGATCGACGGGCGTGATGTACGACGACGACGGGGAGAGCCGCACCAGCCTCGCGGATGGCCGCTACGAACTGCTGCACTTCGCCGCCGAGCGCGCCGGCGACGCGCTGGCCGTGCGTCTCGAGCGGTCCGGCGGCCGCTACGCGGGCATGCCGTCGGAGCGCCAGCTGACCCTCGTGGTGCACAACTGGTCGAGCGCGGTGCACTCGGTGCGCTTCGGCGATACGCCGGTGCCGCTGCGCGGCAGGCTGGCACGAAACGGCGATGCCGCCGTGTACGACGCGGAGCACAAGCGCCTGAGCATCCGCGTCACGTGGGACCACGCGCCGGCGCTGCTGGCCATTGAATGAGGTGACGAGGTGAACGGCAGACTGCAGAAGGCACTGGCAGTAACTGCAATTGTCGCGGCGGCCGCTGCACCCGACGCGCTCGCGGCAGGCCCGGAGGAGGATGTGCGCATGGGCAAGCCCGTGGTTTACCAGGTATTCACGCGGCTGTTCGGCAACAAGGTCGCGACGAACGAGCCCTGGGGGACCATCGAGGAAAACGGCGTCGGCAAGTTCAACGACTTCACGGACGCGGCCCTGGAGGGTATCCGCGAGCTGGGCGTCACCCACATCTGGTACACCGGCGTGCCGCATCATGCCGTCATTCGCGACTACACGGAATACGGCATCGGCCTCGACGACCCCGACGTCGTGAAGGGGCGCGCGGGCTCGCCGTATGCCGTCAAGGACTACTACAACGTCAACCCGGACCTCGCCGTCGACCCGGCACGGCGGCTCGAGGAATTCGAAGCGCTGATCGCGCGCACCCACGCCCACGGCATGAAGGTCATCATCGACATCGTGCCGAATCACGTCGCGCGGGGCTACGAGTCCCTGTCGCGGCCCGGCGGCGTCGAGGATTTCGGGGCAGACGACGACACGTCGGTGGAATGGGCGCGCGACAACAATTTCTATTACGTCGTCGGCGAGGACTTCGCGGTGCCCGAGTCGCCCGACGGCTATGCGCCGCTGGGCGGCGACCCGCACCCGCTCGCCGACGGGCGCTTTACCGAGTCGCCCGCGAAATGGACCGGCAACGGCGCGCGCACCGCGCAGCCCGGCTTCGACGACTGGTTCGAGACGGTCAAGGTCAACTACGGCGTGCGCCCGGACGGCAGCCGTGCCTTCGACGCGCTGCCGGAGGAGGCGCGTGGCTGGTCCATCGCGGAGCACGCCGCGTTCTGGCGCGGCCGTGACGTGCCGGACAGCTGGACGAAGTTCCGCGACATCGTGCTGTACTGGACCGCGAAGGGCGTGGACGGCTTCCGCTACGACATGGCCGAGATGGTGCCGGTCGAATTCTGGAGCTACCTGAATTCGTCCATCAAGGCGGTAAACCCCGATGCATTCCTGCTCGCCGAGGTCTACAACCCGTCGCTGTACCGCGACTACATCCGG
>DATIUU010000039.1:0-4486 GCA_035466635.1 Woeseiaceae bacterium | reverse complement strand
GCGTCCATGATGGTGTCCTGGAAGGCGTGCCCCATGTGCAGCGTGCCCGTCACGTTCGGCGGCGGAATCATGATGCAGTAGGGCTCGCCGTCGCCACGCGGGGCGAAATAGCCCGCTGCTTCCCAGTGGGCGTAGATACGTTGTTCGATTTCGTTCGGCTGGTAGGACTTGTCCATGCGGTGTCGGCGCTCGGTCACGGTGAATCAGACGTTGTGCGTTTCGAGTTCGTGCCCCTCGTCACGGTAGGCGACGAAGCGCCTGCGGCTTTTCTGCTTGCTGTCCTCGTCCGAGGTTACAAGCTCCGCGATGCGTGGAAAAGCGCTCGCGCAGGCGGGAACGACGTCGTCGAGATTGATGAGCAGGTCGCGCGCAACGCGGCACTCCGGGTCCCAACCGACCGTTACCGGCGCGCGCGGCGCATCCGCGCCCGTTCGCAACAGGTCGTGCGGTACGAAACTGCCGTCGCGAAAGGTCCACAACAGCTCGTCCACGCGGCCAGCAGTGGCTTCGTCGCCCGCGTGGATGTGTACGGTGTGTTCGAGCTTGTACGCTTTCTCCGCGAGACGGCATGCAAACAGTTGCCGCGCCTGTTCGCCCGACTGACTCAGGACATAGAAGTCGATTCGTGCCATGGCATCGTCAGGGCAGGGCGTTGCACCGGGATAGTATGAGCTCGGCCAGCAGCGGCACGGGGCGGCCCGTCGCACCCTTTTTCTGGCCGGATTTCCAGGCGGTGCCGGCGATGTCGAGATGCGCCCACTTCAGGCCGTCCGTGAACTTGCCGAGGAAGCAGCCTGCCGTGATGGCGCCGCCATCGCGTCCGCCGACGTTCGCGAAATCGGCAAAGTTGCTCTTCAGTTGCTCGGCATAATCTTCCGAGAGCGGCAACCGCCATGCGCGGTCCGAGGCTTTCCCGCCGGCGCCGACGATCTCGTCGGCCAGCGCATCGTCGTAACTCATCACACCGCTGTGGTGCTGGCCGAGCGCGATGACGCACGCGCCGGTCAGGGTTGCCACGTCGATGATCGTGTCGGGATTGAAACGCCGCGAATAGGTCAGCGCGTCGCACAGGATCAGGCGGCCTTCGGCATCGGTGTTGAGGATCTCGATGGTCTTGCCGGACATGCTCTTCACAATGTCACCGGGTACCGTAGCCTTGCTGCCCGGCAGGTTTTCCACGGCCGGAACGACGACGTTGAGGTTCACCGGCAGTTCGAGCGCCGCGACCGTCGCCATCGCGCCGATCACGCCGGCCGCACCGCACATGTCGAATTTCATCTCGTCCATTGCCGGGCCGGGCTTCAGGGAAATGCCGCCGGAATCGAAGGTGACTCCCTTGCCGACGAGAACGATCGGCTTCGACTTGCCGCCGTTCCTGTACTGCATGATGATCATCCTGGCGGGTTCGCTGGTGCCTGCGGTTACCGACAGCAGCGAATGCATGCCGAGACGCTTCATGTCCGTCTCGTTGAGAATCTTCGTCGACAGCTTGCCGTTACCCCTGGCGAGCTTCTGCGCGGCATGCGCGAGGTAGGTGGGCGTGCAGACGTTCGGCGGCAGGTTGCCGAGGTCTTTCGCGAGCGACATGCCTTCCACAATGCCGTCGCCGTGCTTTGCCCCGAGCATCGCCTTGCTCGCGTCGCCGCGGTTCGCGACCGACAGTCCGATCGTCTTCAGCGGCATGCGAGCGTTCTTCTTGTCGCTCTTCATTTCCGTGAAGCGGTACAGGGAATCCCCGATCGTCTGCACGGTCTGCCGGGCGAGGTAATACGGGTTTGCGTCGGCGACGTCCTCGAGGGTCAGGGTATTGAGGATGTCGTGGCATTTGCTCTCGGCTATTGAGCCGATTGCCGCGGCGACGGCGCGAGAGAACTTGCGCGTGTCGAATTCTCCCTGCTTGCCGAGACCGACGACGGCAACGCGCGGCGCCTTTACGCCGCCCACGTTTCGCAACAGGACGCAACGGCCGGGCTTCGTGGAGACGTCGCCGCTCTTCAACAGGCGGCGCAGCTCCCCGTCACTTGCGGCATCGATCGCCTGGGCGCCCGCGCTCAGCTTGCCGCCATCGTAGATGCCGACGATGACACAGTCGGTCGCGCGCCTGGAGGCGTCGCTGGTGGTCGTGAAATATTCCATGGAATTCCGGGCTGTCCCGCGCAAAATAAAAGCGGTAGTCTAACCGATTCGGCCCAAAGCCGTTAAGCCAATCATTGACATCGATGCTCCGTATCCTCGATCGATACCTATTTCGTGAAATCGCCGCGACCTGGCTTGCCGTCACGCTGGTGCTGTTGATGATCCTGCTGACGAACCAGTTCGCCCGCATCCTCGGCGACGTCGCTAAAGGCAAGCTGCCCAAGGGGGTGGTGATGGACGTCATCGGCCTGTCGGTTGTGCAGTACCTGACCGTGCTGGTGCCGATCGGCCTGTTCCTGTCGATCATGCTGGCCCTCGGCCGGCTGTACCGCGACAGCGAGATGCCCGCGATGATGGCCTGTCGGGTCGGTCCCTCCGGTGTGTACCGCCCGCTGGTCTGGCTCACGCTGCCGCTGGTGCTTGGCGTGGCGTGGCTCGCGATCGATCTCGGGCCGCGCGCGCTGCAGACGGTGGAGCGTATCGGGGCCGAGGCGCGCCGCGAAGCGGATCTCGCCAGTATCGAGCCCGGGCGCTTCACGGTTTTCGGGCCGGACAACGCAGTTGTCTACGGCGAACGGGTCACGCGCGACGGCTTCATGGAAAACGTCTTCCTGCAGCGCTTCGTCGAGGACGATGACGGCGAGGCGAACATCGTCGAGGTCGTCGTGGCGGAGCGCGGCGAACAGGTGGACTCGGACGACCCGGATATCCGTTTTCTCGTGTTGCACAATGGCCGCCGTTACGAAGGTGTCCCGGGCACGCCGCAGTTTCGCGTCGTCGAATTCGCGGAACACGGCATTCCCTACCGGCTGCCGAGCCTCGATCCGCAGGAGCCGGAACCGCGGGAAATGCCCGTCAGCATGCTGATCCGCTCGGCGGACCCGGTGCATCGCGCCGAACTGCAATGGCGCATCGGCGTGCCGCTGTCGACCATCATCCTGGCGATCTTCGCGGTACCGCTGTCGCGCAGCCAGCCGCGGTCGGGGCGCTACGGCAGGCTCGCCGTGGGATTGCTGGTATTCATCATCTATTTCAACCTGTTGAGTGCGGCGAAGGCCTGGGTCGAGAAAGGCGAGCTCGATCCGATGCTGGGCCTCTGGTGGGTGCACGGCGTGTTCCTGCTGGCGGCACTCACGCTGCTCGGCGTGCAGGACCAGGTTCACCGGCGCATATTCCGATGACCGGCATACTCAGCCAGTACATGATGCGCACCATACTCACGAGCACCGCGCTGGTGCTCGTGGTATTGCTCGCGCTCGCCGGCCTGTTCGAGTTCATCGCCGAACTGGAGGACGTGCAGGCCGACTACAGGACGCCGCAGGCCATCCTGTTCGCCGCGCTGCGGTTGCCGAATCTCGCCTTCCAGATGTTCCCGGTATCCGCGCTGATCGGTTCGCTGCTGGGCCTGGGCGCGCTTGCGGCGAACAGCGAGATCATCGTGATGCGTGCGTCCGGCCTCTCCGTCCGCAAGCTTGCCGGAATGAGCGCGCTCGCCGGCTTCGTGATGCTGGTCGTCACGGCACTGCTCGGCGAGTTCATCGGTCCGCCGCTCGATTACTTTGCGCGCAACATGCGCAACGAAGCGCGCCTCGGGGAGGAGGACGTGCGACTCGGCAACGAGGCCTGGGTCAAGGACGGCCCGGTCTACCTGCACCTCGAGCGCGTCAATACGGAGTTCGATTTCGGCAGGCTCTACGTATTCCGCTTCGACGCTGCCAACGAACTCGTGTCGATTGCGAGTGCGGAGAACGCCGGCATCGGCGAGGACGATCGCTGGTTGCTGGAGAATTTCCGGGAAACACGGTTTCGGCGTGACAGCGTGCAGGCCGTGGAGTCGTCCGTCGCGGTGGAATCGTTCGAGGTCAATGCCGAGATGCTCGGCAGCTCGATGGTGAAATCGGAGAGTCTGTCTGCGCGTGGCCTGTTGAGCTACATCGACTACCTCAAGCGCAACAGCCTCGACGCGCGGAACTACGAATCGGAACTCTGGTACCGGGTGTCGCGGACCGCCGCCGTGATGATCATGCCGATGCTGGCGCTCGCATTCGTATTCGGTTCCTTGCGGACCGGCGGCGCCGGCGCCCGCCTGATGATCGGTGTGGGTGTCGGGCTGGCCTATTACCTGGCGAGCGAGATGGTTGCCAACTCCGGACAGGTCTTCAACCTGAACCCCGCGCTGGTGTCCTGGCTGCCGTCGATCGCATTGTTGCTGGTCACGCTCGTGGCGCTGGCGCGAATACGTTAGGGAGACTCTGCACAAGTATCGTCGCACACGTTGCCGTCAGATCGCCTGCCGCGAGGCGCGGACCGCAGGCCGTATGTCGATACGGGCAAGGGCTGCAACGAAGCG
>DATIUU010000038.1:0-5257 GCA_035466635.1 Woeseiaceae bacterium | reverse complement strand
GAGGATGCTGGCAACACATTGAAAAAACTGGAAAAAATGGGCTTTTCGCTGTCCCTCGTGAGCGGCGACGGCGAGGCGCCCGTGGCGCAGGCGGCGGCGTCTCTCGGCATCAGCGATGCGCGCTCCGGCTGCACCCCGAGCGACAAGCTGGAACGCATCAGCGCGCTGCAGCAACAGGGCGAGGTCGTCGTGATGGTCGGCGACGGTATCAACGATGCACCCGTACTGGCCGGCGCCGACGTGTCGATCGCGCCGTCGCATGCCGCATCGCTCGCGCAATCGAGCGCCGACGTCCTGATGCTCGGCGACGCGTTGCGCCCGCTCGTCACGCTGGTGGAGGCGGCACGGCGCACGATGCGGATCGTGCGCCAGAACCTGGCCTGGGCGATCGTATACAATGTCTCCGCAGTCCCGCTCGCCGCGGCCGGGTTCGTACCGCCGTGGCTTGCGGCGATCGGCATGAGCACGAGTTCGCTGGTCGTCGTCCTCAATGCGCTGCGCCTGAGCCGTATCCGATGAGTGTGCTTTACTTCCTGATTCCCCTTGCGCTGCTGCTGCTGGCAGGCGCGGTATGGGCGTTCTTCTGGGCGGTCGGCAGCGGCCAGTTTGACGACCTCGACACGCCGGCCGTACGCATCATCATGGACGACGACGAGCGTCCGCCGGACGACGCTACGAAGTGACCGACCTTCTTGCAGCCCTTACCACGGCATTCCTGGCGGGGCTCGTCGGCAGCGCGCACTGCCTCGGCATGTGCGGCGGCATGTCGGGCCTGTTCGCCCTGCATGCCAGCGTGCGCGGCCTGCGCCGGCAGCTGCCGATGGCACTCGTCTACAACGCCGGGCGGCTCGCCAGCTACGCGATCCTCGGCTTCGCGGTCGCCGCCGCCGGCAGCCGCTTCGCCGGGCTGACGCCCGCAGTGGGCAAGCCAGTGCGGCTCATCGCGGGCGCCGTCATCATTCTCATCGGCCTGCAGATCGCCTTCAATTTCCGCGCCCTCGGCTTCCTGGAACGCATGGGCGGCGCCGCCTGGTCGCGTGTGTCGCCGCTCGCCGGCCGCTTGCTGCCGGTCAACAACCTGCCGCGTGCGCTGGGCCTCGGGCTGCTGTGGGGCCTGATACCCTGCGGACTCGTCTACAGCGTGCTGCTGGTGGCCGCGACGAGCCTGCGCGCCGTCGATGGCGCACTGGTCATGGTGGCGTTCGGCATCGGCACCCTGCCCGCAATGTTGCTCACCGGGCTCGGTGCCGCGCGCCTCGCGCAGCTGATGCAGGACCGGCGCACACGGCTCGGCGCTGGTTTACTCATCGTCCTGCTCGGTATACTGACACTGCTGATGCCGATCACGGCATTGCTGTCGCCCGGCCCGCATTCGCACCATTGACCCGACCGCCAGGAGCCCGAGACTTGGATCTGGAACAACTGAAGGCACAGGCCCTCGAATACTGGGACCTCGCGGTCGGCTACCTGAGCCAGCCGGAGCTCCTGTTCCAGCTCGGCCTCATACCGTTGCTGTTCGTTCCCGCGTGGTTCCTCTCCAACCGCGTCGAGCCGCTGCTCGAAAAGCAGGCGCGCAGGATCCGCGGAATGCCGGGCACCCTGCGCATCATCGTCGCGTTCCTGCGCCGCATGGAGTGGCTTTTCTTCGTCGTGCTGCTGGGGCTCGCCGTCGTCGCCACGGAGATCGCCGGATGGCCCGCGAACAACTACCTCATCAAGAGCGCCATGCTGCTCGCCGGTGCATGGTTCCTGATCTCGGTGGCCTCCCACGCCATTCGCAAACGGCTCGTGCGGAAGATGTTCTCACTGATCGTCTGGGCCCTCGCTGCCGCGGCAATTCTCGGCATCGTCGACGATGTAACGGCATTCCTGGACAGGGTCGGGTTCAGCCTGGGCGGCACCCGCATTACGCTCCTGCTCGTCCTGCAGACGATCGTCTTCGTCGGCGGCCTGCTGTGGCTGGCGCTGAAAGCCGGCAACTTCATCGACAATCGCATTCAGCAGGTCGACGAACTGACGCCATCGTTGCGCGTCCTGCTCGGCAAGATCCTGCGCATCGCGCTCGTGGTTCTCGCCGTGACGATCGCGATGCAGAGTATCGGCATCAACCTGACGGCGCTTACGGTGCTGTCGGGTGCCGTCGGCGTCGGCATCGGTTTCGGCCTGCAGAAGGTCGTGTCCAACTTCATATCGGGCATGATCATCCTGCTCGACGAATCGATAAAGCCGGGTGACACGATCACGGTCGGCGAGACCTTCGGCTGGATCCGGGAACTGCGCGCCCGTTTCGTTTCCGTGGTCACGCGCGACGGCCGCGAATACCTGATCCCGAACGAGGATTTCATCACGACGCAGGTGATCAACTGGTCCTTCTCCGACAAGTACGTGCGCCTCGATGTGCCGTTCGGCGTGTCCTACGATTCCGACCCGCACCACGTGATCGACGTCGCGATAAAGGCCGCCGCGGCAGTCGACCGCGTCGAAGCCGACTATCGCCCGCCCGTGTGCTGGATAACCGAGTTCGGCGACTCGTCGATCAACTTCCTGCTGCGTTTCTGGATCGACGACCCGCAGCAGGGCCTGACGAACATACGCGGGCAAGTGATGCTTGCGCTCTGGGACGCCTTCCAGGAACACGGCATCAGGATCCCGTTCCCGCACCGCGAAGTGATCATGAAGACGCCCGTCACCGTGACGTCGGTGGATCCGCAGGCTCAAGGCAGCGAGTAGGCGGGCCGCTCTTCCTCCTCATTGGCCTCCACCAGCTCGATCCGGCAGTTCAGTTCCGACAGCATCGCGTAGATGGGCCGCGTGCTGATGAACGATGGCGCGACGAGGATATTCTCGCGGCTGCCGATGAACTCGCGCAGGCGCAGGGCGTCCGATTCGTCGAGGATCTCGAATACCGGTTCCAGGTGAGCTTCGGCCGCCAGCTTGCGGATAGCCTCCCGTGCTCGCGCAGCCCGCTCCCTGCGCACCTGTTCCGCGCGCTGCCGGGTGAACGCGACCGCGGACCCGCCGGCGCGCAATATCTCGCGCGTGAACGGCAGGCTGGCGACCCGGTGCCAGCGATCGTCCTGCACGTACAGCGCAGCCAGCTCGGCCGGTGACTCCCGCAGCAGCCGCAGGGCGGTTTCCCACAGCAGCGCGACCGGCGTCGTCTCGGTCACCGCGATCACGACGCGCAGCTTTACCTCATTCTTCGTCACTCGCCATCGCCTCCTTCACAAAGCGCTTGCGCGCCGTCGCATATTCGACGAGCTGCTGCTCGACCAGGGCATTCACCGAGCCTGCCGGGAAAACGCCGTCTTCGCCGCGCTCCCCGGCGTCCACGCCGGTCAGGATCGTTATGGCTTCGTCGACATGCCGAACGGCGAAGATCCGGAACTCGTCCCGCCGGACCGCCTCGACGACGTCCTCGCGCAGCATCAGGTGCTTGACGTTGTCCTGCGGGATGATCACCCCATGGGACCCGTCGAGGCCCCGCTCGCGGCACACGTCGAAGAAGCCTTCGATCTTTTCGTTGACGCCACCGACCACTTGCACCCGGCCCAGCTGATTCACCGAGCCGGTGACTGCAATGTACTGCCTGACGGGCAAACGCGACAGCGACGACAACAGCGCCGAAAGTTCCGCCACCGAGGCACTGTCGCCCTCCACGCCACCATATGACTGCTCGAACACGACGCTGCCGCGCAACGACAGCGGCAGGTCGGGTGCGTAGCGTGCCGACAGCGCCGAGGAGAGGATCATCATGCCTTTCGAATGGATGGCGCCGCCGAGTTCCACTTCGCGCTCTATATCCACGACGTCGCCTGTGCCGATGCGGGTCGTGGCCGTGATGCGCACCGGGTGGCCGTAGCGGAACTCGCCGAGATCGGTGACGGACAGCCCGTTGACCTGGCCGACGCACTCACCGCTGGTATCGATCAGCAGCGTTTCGCGCTTGATCGCATCGATGACCCTCGACTGCATGCGGCCCAGCCTGCGGTGCCGCTCGACGACGGCTTTCGCGACGTCCCCGGCGTCGACCTCTGCAGCGCTGCGTTGCCGCGCCCAGTAGTCCGCCTGCACGATGAGGTCGTCGAACGAATCCATGTGCATCGACAGCCGCTCACTGTCTTCCGCGTGGCGGGCCCGTTCCTCGATGACCCGCTGCACGGCCGCCGTGCTGAACGGCAACAGTTCCTTCGCCTGAGCCTCGTGCAATACCAGCTTTGCATACCGCTCCACGTTGTCGTCGCTGCGCTCGAGGTCGTCGTCGAGGTCCGCGGCCACCTTGAACAGGCTGCCGAACTCGATGTCGTAGTGGCTCAACAGGTAGTACAGCCAGCGTTCGCCGATGAGAATGATCGTCACATCCAGCGGTATCGGCTCGGGCTTCAGCGTCGTGGTGCTGACGAAGCCCCAGGATTCCCCCGGGGATTCGATGCTCACCTGCTTCGCGAACAACGCCTGCTTCATCGCCTCCCAGACGAACGGCCGCGACAGCACGCGTCGCGTGTCGAGAACGAGATAGCCGCCGTTCGCCTGCAGCAGCGCACCCGAGCGCACCAGGCGGAAATCCGTCATCAGCGTGCCCATTTCCGCACGATGTTCGATGCGGCCGATGATGTTCGGGTAGTTGGGGTTGGCCTCGTACACGACCGGCGCTTTATCGGCGCCCGCGTTGTCGACAAGCAGGTTCACCTCGTACTGGCTGTAGAGCTGTTCCGAGTCGCGGCTCAGGAACGGCAGCGACGGGGTCTCCGTTTGCTGGAAGTCCTCGGCATTCCGAATGATGTTTTCCTGGACATCGTCGAGATACGCGGCGACACGCGGCATCGACTCGTACTTCGTCTTCAGGTCGGCGAGCTGCACGCTGACCGCGTGCGCGGTGACCTCCTCGTTGAGCGCTTTCACGCGTTCCCGGTGCGCCTTGCGCAGCTTCGGCATCATCTCGACGCGCTGCTGGAGTTCGTCGCTCAGCCGTTCGATCGCGACCTCGATCTCGTGGCGCTTCTCGTCGGGTAACTTGTTTAATTCCTTGTCGCCGATCAACTTGCCGTCGATGACGGGCGCGAGCACGTAGCCGGTCGGCGTCTGCAAGACGCCGACTCCCTCTTCGGCCGCGCGCTCATTGAGCGTTTTCCATTGTTCCTCGACCTGGTTCTTGGTGTCTTCCTCGATCGCACGCAGCTGGTTGCGGTAGTCCTCGCCCTCGAATGCCGCCGGGATGGCAAGCTGCATCTCGCCGATCAGGTTACGCATGTCCTGG
>DATIUU010000037.1:0-3135 GCA_035466635.1 Woeseiaceae bacterium | reverse complement strand
TCGAGTCAGACCGACATATAACAAGGGGGGTCGGGATGAACTAGACGGACGTTAGCACCAGGCAGTGGCCCTCGGTCGCCGTTGCGGTTGCACTCGTCGCCCTGTTCGGTCTCATGTCGTTCGCCAGGCTGCCGATCCAGTTATTGCACACCATCGAGCAGCCGCAGGTCTCGATACAGAATTTCTGGCGGGCGGCCGCGCCCGAGGAAATGGAATCGAGCATCATCGAGCCGCAGGAAAGCGTCCTGCTCAATACCCCCGGCGTCACGGACATCAATGCCTTCATCCGACGCGGGGCGGGCTTCATCACGCTGACCTTCGACGTCGGCACCGACATCCAGGAAGCGAAGCTCGACGTCATCAATAACCTGAACCAGGCGCCGCCGCGGCCGGCCGATGCCGTCGAGCCGCAGGTATTCGCCGGTGGCGGCCAGCAGGCGCCGCCGGCTGCATCGCTCCTGATACGCGTGCTGCCGCATAACCCGAACAAGGAGCTTGCGAGCTACCAGAAACTGATCGAGGAACGCGTAGAGCCACGCCTCGCCCGCATACCCGGCGTTTCACAGGTCAACCTGGCCGGAGAGCAGCCGAGGGAGATGCAGATCACGTTCGATGCCTACCGCGCCGCGGCGCTCGGTATCGGCGTGAGTGACATCATCGCCACCCTGTCACGCGCGACCGATGCTTCGGGCGGCTTCGCCGACGTCGGGCGCCGCCAGTACACGGTGCGCTTTGCCGGCCAGTTCGAACCACACGACCTCAGCGGCCTGATCGTCGGCTGGAGCAACGACCGGCCGATCTACCTGAGCGAAGTCGCCGATGTCGGCGTCGTGCCGCGCAAGCAGGACGGCTTCACGTTGCGCAACGGCTACCCGGCGTACTACATCACGCTGCAGCGCGCCTACGACGCCAATACCGTCAGCATCCTCGACGAAGTCAACCGCGCGGTCGCCGAGCTGAACGCGGGCGCGCTCGCCGAGGCCGGGCTCGAGATGGACCTGAGCTTCGACGCATCGGTGCACATCCGCCGCGCGATCGCCCTCGTGAAGAGCAATCTCGGCATCGGCCTGCTGCTCGCCGTCGGCGTGCTCTATTTCCTGCTGCGCAGCCGCCGGGCGACGTTCCTCGTGACCGCCACGGTGCCGCTGTCGCTGCTCGTCGCCTTCGTCGCGCTGCGGGTGTTCGACAAGTCGCTGAACGTGATCTCCCTGGCCGGGCTCGCCTTCGCCGTCGGCCTCGTCATGGATGCCGCCATCGTGACGCTGGAGAACATCGTGCGCTGCCGGCAATCGGGCCTCGAGCTCCGCGAAGCGGTCGCGCAAGGGACGCAGCAGATCACCGGCGCGCTGTTCGCCTCGACGGTCACGAGCGTCGCGATCTTCGTGCCCGTGCTTTTCATGGACGGCATCGAAGGGCAGCTGTTCCAGGAACTCGCATTGACGATCGCGGTCGCGGTATCGGCATCGTTCCTGATCGCAGTAACCGTTTTGCCGGTGGCGGCCTCTTTCCTGCTCCGGCAGGAGGACAGGGACCCCTGCCGCCACTGGTGGGCCCGGATCACCGAGCTGGTCATGCACCTGACGCGAACGCCCGCGATGTGCCGCGCCTGGATCGTCGCGATTCTCGGCGGCTCGGTCATCGCGATCGTCACCCTGATGCCCAAGGCGAACCTGCTGCCGCAGGCGCCGTCGGATTCGCTCAACGCGTTTTTCATTACGCCCCCGGGCAGCACGGTCGACGTACTGCGCGACGAAATCGGCGCCACGATCGTGGAGCGCATGCGTCCCTACATGGAGCACGAGAAGCAGCCCTGGATACGCGGTTACAACATGTCGTCGTTCGGCGCGTTCAGCGGCATGTTCGTCTATCCGCAGGACCCGGCGCGCATCGACGAGATGATCGCCATCGTGCGGGACGAGGTGCTGGTCGATCTCCCCGACACCCAGTCGTTCGTGCAGCGCTCGTCGCTGCTGAACTTCGGTTTCGACGGCGGGCGCGCCATCAACGTCGACCTGCAGGGGCCCGATATCGGCGTACTGTCCGAGGTCGCCATGCGGGCCATGCCGATCGTCAGCGAGGCCGTCCCGGGCGCCCAGGTCCGCCCCATTCCCGGCCTGGCGATCGCCGAACCCGAATTGCAGCTGGTGCCCGACGACCGCCGCATCACGGCCGCGGGCCTCGACCGGGCGTCGGTTGCGACCATCGTGAGGGCCGTCACGAGCGGCACGTTCGTCGGCGAGTACTTCGACGGCAACGACCGCATGGACATGATCCTCAAGGGCCCGACCTGGACCTCGCCGGAGCAGCTGGCCTCGACGCCGGTCGCCACGCCGCTCGCCGGCGTGCAGACGCTCGGCGAACTCACGGACATCCGGCGGACCCTGGGGCCCAAGCAGTTGCTGCGCGTCAACGGCCAGCGGACCCTGACGCTCTCCGTGACCCCGCCCGCGGACATGACGGTGCAGGAAGCCCTGCAGAGCCTGCGCGAGATCGCCGGCCCGCAGATCCGCGAGATCCTGCCCGCCGACGTCAGCCTCGCGTACCGGGGCACGGCGGACCGGCTCGACGCGGCGATCTCGAGCATGGCCGTGAACCTGGCAACGGCCGCGGTCGTGCTGTTCCTGATCATGGCAGCGATGTTCCGTTCGCTCAGGGACGCCGCGCTGGTCATGCTGTCCATGCCGCTCGCGATCGCGGGCGGTGTCGGTGCATTGCGCGTACTCAACCTGTTCACGATCCAGGCGATGGACCTGTTGACCATGATCGGCTTCCTGATCCTGCTGGGGCTCGTCGTCAACAACGCCATCCTGCTGGTCATGCAGGCCCGCAAGGGCCTGCGCGCGGGGCTCGACCGCAGCGCGGCCGTGGCGGATGCCGTGCGCATTCGCGCCCGCCCGATCTACCTGAGCACGTTGACGAGCATCTTCGGCATGCTGCCGCTGATGATCGTCCCGGGCGTCGGGTCCCAGATATACCGCGGCCTCGCGACCGTCATCATCGGCGGCATGCTGGTCAGCGCCCTGTTCACCCTCATCCTGATGCCGAGCATCCTGCGCCTGCCGGCGCTGCAATTGCCGTGGGCACTGCGACGCAGACAGGACATCGTCCCGGGAGTACCTGCCGATGCGTGATACC
>DATIUU010000036.1:0-6079 GCA_035466635.1 Woeseiaceae bacterium | reverse complement strand
GACGCCGGCCCGGCGCAGCGCCTCGATGGCCGTAGCCATGAGCTTGATGCTGTCCCGCGGCGGCAGCTTGATCCAGCGCGTGATGGCGAGGACGCCGCCCGGTGCCAGGTGCTGCAGGTACTCGCCGAGCGCCTCGACCGTGGAGAGGTAGCTTTCGTTGAGCGCCTGCACGCCGGCGCCGGACGCACCGAACGAGTCGAGCAGCCCGATCTGGACGAGGTCGTAGCTGCCCGCGTGCCGTGCGACGAAGCCGCGGGCCTCGGCCGTGACGACGGTGACGCGCGGATCGTCGTAAATGTGACCCGCGAACCCGGCGTAAGTCTCCGCGACCAGCGCGGTCATCTGCGGATTGAGTTCCACGGCATCGACGCGGCTCGCGCCGTGGTACAGCGCCATCAGCACGTCGCTGCCGGTACCGGCGCCGAGCACCAGGACGGCTGGTTGCTCGAGCAGCGCGAACGGCAACGCCGCGGTCATGTCGCCGAGATAAGCCACCGACGCGCGATCGCCGTCGTAGCGCGTGATCGCGCTCATGCCATCCGCATCCGTGAATACCGCGAGCTGCTCGGGCGGGATATGGCGCGTGCCGAAGCTGAGCCCGGGCGCGTGCCGCACCGGCACGGTCGGGCTGTCCACGACGGTGACGAGCCCGAGCGGGCTCGACGCCTGCCCGAGGATGCGGCTGTCGACGACCTGCAGCGCCTGGCTCAGGCCCTTGTACTCCGAGATGCGCAGTTCGAGCAGCGCCTGCGGGGGCGCGACGGCGAGCAGTCCCAGCCAGGCCAGCTGCGCGATGCCGATCGGCAGGCGCGCCGCCGTGGCCGACGCGACGAGTACCGAACCGAGCAGGGGCAACAGTGCCAGCAGCACCAGCGCCGTCTGCGGGCTGACGGCGAACAGCAGCGCGATGACCAGCAGCGCGCCGAGACCGGCACCGACCAGGTCGAAAAAGTAGATGCGGCTCGATTCCCTGCCGCGGCACGTGAAAGCGAGGCCAATGCAACAGGCCGCGAAGAAGAACGGCACGAAAAACGCCAGGTAGACCAATGCGAGGTTGCGGAGCTGGCCGTGGTCCCAGACGATCTCCAGCGCGTTGAAAGGCACGCGCTGGGCGAGGACGAAGCAGCCGACCATCGATATGCTGAAGAGCAGCGCGCTGCCCGCGAACGCCTGTTCGAAACGTGACTCCAGCCGGCTGCGCAGCTGCGCGATGAACGTGCCGCTGGCGCCGTAGCCCAGCAGCGCGAGGCTGATGATCATCCAGGCGAAGTGGTGCCACTGCACGATCGACAGCGCGCGCATGAGCAGGATCTCGTACCCGATCGCCGCCGCCGAGACCAACAGCGTGGCTGGCAGCAGGCGCCGCACGGGACTCAGTGCTCGCCGGTCAGCGGCACGAAGCGCACGGCGCCGATCTGCCGCGTCACCACCTTGCCGTCAGCGTCCTTCTCCAGCAGCAGCAGCTGCTGCGTCATGAATTGAGCGCCGACCGGGATCACCATGCGTCCACCCGGTTTCAGTTGCTCGATGAGCGGCGGGGGCACGTGGCTGGCCGCGGCGGTCACGATGATCGAATCGAACGGCGCGTGTTGTTCCCAGCCGTAATAGCCGTCGCCGAGCCGGGTGGTCACGTTGTCGTAGCCGAGACCTGCCAGGCGCTCGCCGGCCGAGGTCGCCAGCGCTTCGATGATCTCGATCGTGTAGACGTGGTCGACGAGCTCCGCGAGCACCGCCGCCTGGTAGCCGGAGCCGGTACCGATCTCGAGCACCACGTCATCGGCGTCGGGTTCGGCGAGGTCGGTCATGAGCGCCACGATGTAGGGCTGGGAGATCGTCTGGCCGTGGCCGATGGGCAGCGGCCGGTTCTCGTAGGCGTGCGCGGCCTGCCCCGGGGGCACGAAGCGGTGCCGCTCGACGCGGCCGAGCGTCGCCAGCACCGGGTCGCTGAACGGATTGTCGCCGGCGTAGCCGGCATAGGTCCGCACCTCGTCCACGAGTTCGGCGCGCAACGCGGCATGGTCGGCATCGTCCGCAAACGCGGGCATGGCGAACCACAGCAATACGGCCGGCAACACGCGCATCACGCGAACATCCAGGCACCGTAGCCGACGACGAACTCGCGGTCCCCGCCCGTGTCGCCGGAGTTACGCAGGTCGAGCGTCGTGACCCGCATCCCGCGGCGCTTCGCGGCGAGCAGCAGTCCGCAGAGCGGCGTGGCGCCGCAGGCGTCCTCGTAGGCGACGTCGACCTCGAGGCGCTCGATCCGCTGGCAGGTTGCCGCATCCTGCTTGCGGGCCGCGTCGTAGGCCAGGTAGTGGCTCAGGTCCGAGCTGACCACGACCAGCGTCTCAGGGCCTCCCCAGAGCGTGTCCAGCAGGCTTGCTACCGCGCGCGCCGGCGCTTGTCCGACAACCACCGGCACGAGGCTGAACTCACCGAGCACCGTCTGCAGGAACGGCAGGTGCACTTCGAGGCTGTGTTCGTACTGGTGTGACGGCTCGAAGACCCTGACGCCCCTTTCCTGCAGCATCGCGAGCGCATCGCGATCGACAGCGACGTCACCGAGTGGCGTCCGGAACGCATGCGCGGCGCTGAGCGCCATGCCGACGACGGGCACGCGGTGACACGGACCGAGCAACACCACGCGCGTATAGACGTCACGGTAGCGGGACAGGCGCGCATACGCGGATGCCGCGACCGCGCCGGAATAGGCGTAACCGGCATGCGGCACGATGAGGGCCTTGGGAGGCACATCGGCGTCGGGCTCGACCTCGCGGAGCATCGCGCTCACGAGCGCCCGCAGTTCGGCCGGGTCCTCCGGGTAGAACTGGCCAGCAACGGCGGGTTCCCTGACGACGGTCATAGCGGCTCTGCCGGTCACATCGGGATCATTCTAGGCGGCTCACGGCCCATTAAAATAGGTAACTTTACGGGTTACGGATTGATTCCGCGGCCCCCCGCATCCATATGGAAGACTCGGATCATGGACACTGCCAACGCGATTTCGGGCAAAGCGGCCCGCTACTGGCACCGCCTCGAGGACGGCCGCCTGCAGTGCGACCTGTGCCCGCGGTTCTGCAAGCTGCACGACGGCCAGCGCGGGCTGTGCTTCGTCCGCGCGCACGGCGGCGACGAGCTGGTGCTGACGACCTACGGCCGCTCCAGCGGCTTCTGCATCGACCCGATCGAGAAGAAGCCCCTCAATCACTTCCTCCCCGGAACGCCGGCGCTCTCCTTCGGCACGGCGGGCTGCAACCTCGCCTGCAAGTTCTGCCAGAACTGGGACATCAGCAAGTCGCGTGAATTCGACCGCCTGCAGGCTACGGCCGCGCCCGCGGACATCGCGGCCGCTGCTTCCGGAAGCGGCTGCCGCAGTGTCGCCTACACCTACAACGACCCCGTCATCTTCCTCGAATACGCCGTGGACGCCGCCGCGGCATGCCGCGATCGGGACATAAAGAACGTCGCCGTCACCGCGGGCTACATCACGGTGCGTGCGCGGGAGGAGTTCTTCGCCGCGATGGACGCCGTCAACGTCGACCTGAAGGCGTTCACGGAGCGCTTCTACTGGAAGCTCTGCGGCGCTCATCTCGAGCCGGTGCTCGACACGCTCCGCTACCTCGGGACCGAGACCGACACCTGGCTCGAGCTGACCACGTTGCTCATACCGGGCGAGAACGATTCCGATGCCGAGATCGACGCGATGACCCGCTGGATCCACGAAAACCTCGGCCCCGACGTGCCGCTGCATTTCACGGCCTTCCATCCGAGCTGGAAGATGATGGACACGCCGCCCACGCCGAAAAGCACGCTGACGCGCTGCCGCGAACTCGCGCTGCAAAACGGCCTGCGGTACGTGTACACGGGGAACGTGCGCGACCCGGCCGGCGCGAGCACCTGGTGCCCGGGCTGCGGGGCGCTGCTCATCGGCCGCGACGGCTATCGGATAGGCGCATGGAATCTCGACGCGGACGGCGGCAAAGGCAGCTGCCGCGGCTGCGGCGAGGCGATCGCGGGGGTCTTCGAAGCCCGCCCCGGCAACTGGGGCGGCCAGCGCAGGCCGGTCGATCCTGGCCTGCACTGAGCGCCGCGCCGGCGCTTACGGGGCTTTTTTCCCGGACCTCGACGGCACGGCCTTGAGCTGCGCCTTGCGCTTGCGGCGCATCTCGTCGAGGTTCTTCATGCGCCGCGTATCCGCCGCGGTCGTGCGGTCGGCAGCACCCTGGTCCGGGACGGGCACGTTCATCACCTTGAGGCGATGGTGCCCGAGCGAGATGACGTCGTTGTCGAGCAGCAGTGTGCTCTTGACCTTCACGGAGTTCACCGTCGTGCCGTTGACGCTGTTGAGGTCGAGCAGCACGAGGCCGTCCGAGTAGAGCATCAACAGGGCGTGGAACTTGCTGCAGAACTCGTCCTCGATGACGATGTCCGCAAATTCCGAGCGGCCGATCAGGACCTTCTTGTCGTCGAACACGAATTCCCTGAGGGTCTTGCCGTCCTTCGATATGACGAGGCTCGGCGGCTTCTGCTGCTGCGGCAGTTTCTCGGGCCGCTTCATGATCCGTGTGACCGTCACGGGCAACTGCTCGGAACGCTGGATCGCGGTCAGCGCCAGGGCGTTCAGCCGTGCCGGCCAGCCCCTGGAGATCTCGTGCAGCTTGTCGCAGGCGTCGCCGGGAAACACCGAATCGGGCACGCCGACGCCGCAGGCCTCCAGGCGCGCGTGCAGGTAGATGAGCGCCTCGTTGGCTGTCATGGGTTCGAGCCGCCGTACCTCGATGGGGCGCTCCGCGCCGAGCTTGCCGTCCTCTTCGGACAGCGCGTTGAGCCGCCGGCGCGTGGTCAGGATGATGCGCAGGGCGGGTTTGCCGTCCTCTTTCATGGCGGCGATCTTGCCGAGCGTCCTTAGCGTGCTCGGATACATCCTGTCGGCGTTGTCGATAATGATGATGGGCGGCTGGTAGCTGCGCGTCTGCTGCCCGGCGAACATCGAGAGCAGCTGCAGCAGCTCCTCGGTGGTCTGCAGGTCCGTCGTGTAACCGTAGCGCGCCAGGATTTCCGAGACGAAACCGCGCGGCTTGAAGCGCGTGCCGTCCAGGGCTGCGATCGACGTGTCACGCGGCAGTTCGCTGAGGAACTGGCGCACCACGGTCGATTTGCCCGAGCCTTCCGGACCTTCGATGACGCCGATTGCGTTGCCGCTGCCCAGTATGCTCCAGATGAAGTCGAGCGCATGCTGTTGCGCCTCGTACCTGACCGTCGCGGACACCTTCGAGTCCTTGCCGAATGCCCGCTCACCGAAATCGGTCTTCTTCAAATCCATGTTCAATTTCGTTTAGTCCCAACCCCATTAGTCATAACGATAAAAGTCCGCAAAAGGTTCCAATTATGTTTACAGCAGCCCGTCGAGACCGTCCAGGTCGTTGATCACACGCCAGTGGCCGCCGGCTTTCTCCACCCGCCCCTGCCAGTTTTCCAGCCGTGCAAGGTACTCCCGCGGGTCGATATTGTCGCTGCGGAGCTTGGTGACGTTCAGCGCGATGACCTCGAAGCCGCCCAGTTCCAGCTCGAATTCGCGCACGTAGCCCTCCTCCAGGTCCTCCTTCAGGTCGGAGAAGATCAGGATGGTCTTGTTGCCCGTGCCCTTTTCATTGAGGTACTCGACCGCCTGCAGGATACCGCCCGAGATATCGGTGTACGGCGACGAGCGCTCGTTTTTCACGAACTCCGCGACCTGCTGCGCGAAGACCCGTTTCTGCCGGTTCACCGCGCTCGGCCGATCGTCGAAGGAGGCCTTCGCGATGATGTCCTTCTCGCTGAAGCTGCCGGTATCGATCCGCGCCACGGCAAAGGTGTCGGTCTCGCCGAGCCGCGACAGCGTGTAACGAATGATGTGCTCCGCCTTGGCCAGTTCCTCGCGGTAGGTGCCCGAGGTATCGAGCAGCATGTAGACGCCCGTATTCTGCGGACCCTGCTGGCCGCAGGACGCGAGCAAGGCGCACGTGCACGCCAGGATGAAGCGCTTCATGACCGGGCCTCCCGTGACAGGGGCCGGTTGCCCCTGGCGGCCGCGGCAGGC
>DATIUU010000035.1:0-10517 GCA_035466635.1 Woeseiaceae bacterium | reverse complement strand
GGCTTGCTCGAGCAGGTTGCCGCGGCTCGGCGCGAGGCCGCGGCTGCATTCGGCACCGGCGAGGTCTACCTCGAGAAGCTCGTTCGCAATGCCCGGCACGTCGAGGTGCAGATCATGGGCGACCTGCACGGCCAGGTTGTCCACCTCTTCGAGCGTGACTGCACCGTGCAGCGGCGGCACCAGACAATCGTGGAGCGAGCGCCCGCGCCCTACCTGTCGCAGGACGAGCGCGACGCGATCTGCGCGGCCGCCGTGCGGCTCGCGAGGTCGGTGAACTACTGCAATGCCGGCACCGTCGAGTTCCTGCAGGACGTGGAAACGGGTGAGTTCTACTTCATCGAGGTCAATCCGCGCATCCAGGTCGAGCACACGGTTACCGAGCAGATCACCGGCCTGGATCTCGTCAAGTCGCAGATCCGTATAGCCGCCGGCGGCCGCATCGGCGACGTCGATTCGTCGGGCATCCCCATGCAGGAAGACATCGGCATGCGCGGCGCGGCGATCCAGTGCCGCGTGACGACGGAGGATCCCCGCAACAACTTCATTCCTGACTACGGCCACATCGTCGCGTATCGCAGCCCGGCCGGCCCCGGCATGCGGCTGGACGCGGGCACGGCCTATTCGGGCGCCGTCATCGGCCGGCATTACGACAGCCTGCTCGTCAAGATCACGGCATCCGGGGTGTCGGCAACGGAAGCGGCCGATCGCATGCTGCGCGGGCTGAGCGAGTTCAGGGTGCGCGGCGTAGAGACCAACCTCGCGTTCCTGAGCGCGCTGATAGCGGACTCGCGCTTCATCCGTGGCGATTACAACACGCGCTTCATCGACGAATCACCGCACCTGCTGCAGCTGAAAGCCGATCGCAGCCATGGCGCACAGCTCATGCAGTACATCGGTGAGATCGTGGTGAACGGCAACGCCCAGGTCGCAGGGCGCAGGACGCCGAAGGTGATGAAGAAGCCGAAGGCGCCGCCCATCGACCGGCAACGCCCCGCCGACGGCCTGCGCCAGGTGCTCGAGTCCGGCGGCCCGCAAGCGGTCGCCGAATTCATGAAGCGCAGCAAGGTCCCGCTGATCACGGACACGACCTTCCGCGACGCGCACCAGTCGCTGATGGCGACACGCATGCGCTCGGCCGACATGTTGCGCATCGCCCCGCATTACTCGCAGCTGTTACCGCGCCTGTTCTCGGTCGAGTCGTGGGGCGGCGCCACGTTCGACGTGGCGATGCGCTTCCTGAACGAAGATCCCTGGCAGCGGCTCGCCGACCTGTCCGCCGCCATGCCGAACCTGATGCAGCAGATGCTGCTGCGCGCCTCGAACGGTGTCGGCTACACGAACTACCCCGACAACGTGGTGCGCTTTTTCGTGCAGCAGTCGGCCGAGGCGGGCGTCGACGTGTTCCGCATCTTCGACTGTCTCAACTGGGTCGAGAACATGCGCGTGGCGATCGACGCCGTCGGCGAGACGGGCAAGATCGCGGAGGCGGCCATCTGCTACACGGGCGACATCCTCGATCCCATGCGCACCAAGTACGACCTGCGCTACTACGTCGACCTCGCAAAAGAACTCGAGGCGGCCGGCGCGCACGTGCTCGGCATCAAGGACATGGCGGGCCTTCTGAAACCGGCGGCGGCGCGCGTGCTGATCCGGGCGCTGAAGCAGGAGGTCGGCCTGCCCATACACTTCCACACGCACGACACCAGCGGTGCCGCGGCAGCCACCGTGCTGGCCGCGGTCGAGGAAGGCGTCGATGCCTTCGACGCAGCGATGGACTCGATGAGCGGGCTCACCTCGCAACCCTGCCTCGGCGCAATCGTCGCCGCGCTGCAACATACGGACCGCGATCCCGGCATCGACCTGCCGAACGTGCGCCTGATCAGCGATTACTGGGAGCAGGTTCGCGAACAGTACGCGGCGTTCGAACCGGATATCCGCTCGGGCGCATCGGAGGTCTACCTGCACGAGATGCCGGGCGGGCAATTCACCAACCTCAAGGAGCAGGCGGCCTCGCTCGGGCTCGCCAGCCGCTGGCACGAGGTTGCGCGCGCCTATGCCGACGTGAACATGGCCTTCGGCGACATCGTCAAGGTCACGCCGTCGTCGAAAGTCGTGGGCGACATGGCGCTGATGATGGTGACGTCGGACACCCGCATCGAGGACGTGCTCGATCCCGACACGGACATCGCAGTCCCCGAGTCGGGGGTTTCGCTGTTCGCGGGTGAACTCGGCCAGCCGCCCGGCGGTTTCCCGAAAGCGCTGCAGAAGAAGGTACTCAAGGACCGCGAGCCGATCACCGTGCGGCCGGGCTCGCTGCTCGCCGCGGTCGATCTTGACGACGTGCGCCGCAAGCTCGACGAGGGGCACGAGCACCCGGCCACCGATTTCGATCTCGCGTCCTACCTGATGTACCCGAAGGTCTTCAGCGAGTTCCGCCGCCATCGCGAGGAATTCGGCGACGTCAGCGTATTGCCGACCCACGTGTATTTCTACGGCATGCGGCCGGAGGAAGAGATCGTCGTGACGATGAAGGACGGGCGCCGCGTCGTGATCCGCTACCTGGCGATGGGCGATACCGACGATCGCGGTTACCGGCGCGTGTTCTTCGAGGCCAACGGCCAGCCGAGCTCGGTGCTGGTCCAGGACCGCAGCTCGGAGTCCGCGCACCATGAAAACGAGAAAGCCGATCCCGGCAACCCGAAGCATGTCGGCGCACCGATGCCCGGGGTGATTTCGACCATCGCGGTCGAAGTCGGCCAGCAAGTGCTGCGGGGTGATACGCTGCTGACCATGGAAGCCATGAAGATGGAGACGTCCATCAAGGCGGAGTGCAACGCGACCATCAAGCGGATCGTCGCGCGGATCGGCGAGCAGTTCGACGCCAAGGACTTGCTGGTCGAGTTCGGGTAAGGGGAGGGTGTGACGACGTGAGAATATCTGCAATCCGCGTGTACCAGGCTGACCTGCCGCTGGTCGAGGGGCGGTATTCCTGGTCGGAAGGCAAGTACGTCGAGGTTTTCGACAGCACCGTCGTCGAGCTGGTAACGGACGAAGGCGTGTCCGGGTACGGCGAAGTCTGCCCGCTCGGGCCGTTCTACCTGCCGGCCTTCGGGGGCGGCGCGCGTGCCGGGATCGCGGAACTGTCGCCGACACTGATCGGGGAGGACCCGACCGCGATCGGCCCGGTCAACCGGCTCATGGACCGCGCGCTGCTCGGCCATCCGTACGTCAAGTCGGCCATCGACATGGCGTGCTGGGACCTGCTCGGCAAGGCCTGCGGGAAGTCGGTGTGCGACCTGCTCGGCGGCAGGTTCGGCGACAGCGTTGCCCTGTACCGGGCCATCAGCCAGCGGCCTGCGGGCGAGATGGCCGAGAACGTCGCCGCGCATCGCGCCGACGGCTATACCAGGTTCCAGCTCAAGGTCGGCGGCGATCCCGCGGACGACATCCAGCGCATCCATGCAGCGGCCGACGTGCTCACGCACGGCGAAGTGCTGGTTGCCGATGCGAATACGGGCTGGCGCGTCGACGACGCGCTGCGCGTCGCCCATGCCGTGCGCGATCGCGACGTGTATATCGAGCAGCCGTGCCGTTCGTACGAGCACTGCCTGATAGTCAGGCGGAAAACCGCACTGCCGTTCATACTCGACGAGAACGTCACGGACATCGAAGCGCTCATGCGTGGCCACCGCGACGGTGCGATGGACGTCATCAATCTCAAGATCTCGAAGGTCGGGGGGCTGACGAAGGCGCGCCAGATCCGAGACCTGTGCGTGACGCTGAACATCCCGATGACCATCGAGGACAGCTGGGGCGGTGACATCATCACCGCGGCGATCGCCCACCTGGCGCACTCGACGCCGGAACCGCTGCGGTTCTCGGCGACCGACTTCAACAGCTACGTCACGGTTCGCAATGCAACGGGCGCGCCGCGGCGCGTGGACGGGCGCATGCAGGCGTCGGACGCGCCGGGCCTCGGCATCGAGCCGGACCTGGATGTGCTCGGGGAGCCCGTCGCGGTATTTCCCCGATAGGGCCAGTGTCCCTTTTTCGACTGGCGCTTCAAGTCCCAGTCACCTTTAATGTGACCATGCAATTACGCAATTCGACCGAGACCTGGGGCGCGGTTGCGCGGGGATTTCACTGGCTGGTCGCCGCGCTGGTCCTCGCGCAATTCGTCATCGGCAGTATCGCCGAGGACATGAAGCTTACGCCCGCCAAGCTGGATCTCTTCGTCTGGCACAAGTCGATCGGCGTGACGGTGCTGGTGCTTGCCGTGCTGCGGCTGGCGTGGCGGCTCGGCAACCCGCCGCCTGCGCCGCCCGGTGGAACGCCGGGCTGGGAGCGCAGGCTCGCGGCGGTCGCGCACTGGCTGCTGTACGCGCTGATTTTTGCAGTGCCGCTGTCCGGCTGGTGGGTCAGCGATGCATCGAGGGTGCCGTTCAAGGCTTTCTTCCTCGTACCCATGCCGGACTTCATCGCGACGGATCGTGCCCTGCAGGAAGCTGCCGCCGAGGTGCACGAGGCGCTGACGATGACCTTGCTGGTCGTCGTCATCGTGCACGTTGCCGCGGCGTTGCGGCACCAGCTCCTGTTGCACGACGACGTGCTGCGTCGCATGCTGACGGGGCGACGCGACAGGGAATGATCATGAAACGAACCGCCAGTCTGCTGGTTTCGATGCTGGCCGCCACTGCGGCGTTCGCGGGCGAGTGGCGGATGCAGGCGGAAGGGGAGCTCCTTTACGAAGCCACGTGGGAGGGCGAGGCCGTGCCCGGCCGCTTCCACGATTTCGAGGTGCGCCTCGACACCGGCGACGGCGACGTTGCCGGGGCGGCGCTGACGGTAACGGTGAATCTCGACAGCGCCGACATGGACGACCCTGACATGAACGAAGCCATCGCGGGCGGCGAATGGTTCGCGGTGAGCGAGCATCCCGTCGCGACCTATACGAGCGAGTCGATCGAGGCCGGATCGGACGGCGGCTACGTCGCGGAAGGTCATCTCGACCTGAAGGGCGTGCGGCTGCCGGTGGCCGTGCCGTTCCAGTGGCGCGAGGAGGGCGGCCGCGCGCAAATGCGTGGCGAACTCGTGATCGACCGAACGCGCTTCGATGTCGGCAGCGGCGAGTGGGCGACGGGCGAACCCATCGGCACCGGCGTCCGGATCCGTTTCGACCTGACGCTCGAGCGGCGATGACCAGGCGCGGCACCGGCAAATTCCTGCTGCCGCTGCTGCTCGCCGCCTGCGCGCAGCCGCCGCCGCAGGTTCCGACGGACACGACGGCACCGCCCCTCCCGGAACGTGTGTACCAGCAGGCTGCACGGAAAGGCGACGCGGTGTTTCGCGTGGACCCGCAACAATCACGCATATTCCTGCGCACCGGGCGCGATGGCCCGATGAAGGCAGCGGGCCACGATCACGTGATCGCCAGCGTGGACGTCGAGGGGCTGGTGTTGCTCAGCGATGATCAGGGAAAGTCGCGCGCGGATCTGCGCCTGCCCTTGCAGCAGCTCGTCGTCGACGATCCGGTCTACCGGGAGAGGTTCGGCCTGGAGCCGGAGCTTCCGGCGTCCGCCGTCGAGGGCACGACGCGCAACCTGCAGGACAAGGTGCTCGAATCGAGCCTGTTTCCGTGGGCCACGGTCAGCGTGCAGGTGCTGTCGATGCGGGAGACGCAAGCGGACCTCGACGTCAGTGTCACGGTGCACGGCACCACCTTCGGCTACCGGGTGCCGGCGGTGCTCGAGGTCGGGGCCGGGACGCTCGGCGTGTCCGGCTCGATGACCGTGAGCCATGCCGATTTCGGCCTCGCCCCGTTCAGCGCCGCGGCCGGCTTGTTGCGGGTGGCAGAGGACGTCGACGTGGTATTCGACATCGTGGCGGTCAGGCGGCAGTGACCTGAGGCGTGCGTCGCCCGGCGCTTTCGGTCACTGTGCCCTTTCTGCGGAGCTCATGGCTGGTATCCGTGCGGTCCATGCTCAGGGTGACCGACAGGACAGTGCCGCGATGGCGGATACCGGCAACAACAATCCGAGTCAGCGCAGCATAACCCCCGGTTCGGGGCGGCGGCGGTCGCCCGCGTTCCACAAGGGGCGCCAGCCCGACCCGGCCGCGTGCGCCGAGATAGCCGCACTGCTCGGCGACCGGCCGCGCGATCGGGACCTGCTCATCGAGCACCTGCACCTCGTCCAGGACACGTACGGCTGCCTGGGTGCGTCCCACCTGCAGGCACTGGCGGCCGAGATGCGGTTGTCCATGGCCGAGGTGTACGAGGTCGCCTCTTTTTATGCGCATTTCGACATCGTCCTCGATGGTGAAGCACCGCCGGCGGCCGTCACGGTGCGGGTCTGCGACAGCCTGACCTGCGCGTTGTCCGGCGCCGATTCCCTGCTCGAATCGCTGCCCGGCAAGCTCGGTGCCGGCGTGCGCGTGGTCCGTGCACCCTGCATGGGGCGCTGTGACAGGGCTCCCGTGGCCGAAGTCGGGCACCGGCATGTCGATACGGCGAGCCTCGACTCGATTGCCGCCACCGTGCAAAGCGGCAACCACCATCCCGAGATCCCCGGGCACGTGCGCTTCGATGCGTATGCAAGCGACGGCGGCTACACGCTGTTGCAGAACTGCCTCGACGGTGTGCGATCGGTCGACGACGTGATCGGTTCGATGGAAGACTCCCGGCTGCGCGGCCTCGGCGGCGCGGGCTTCCCGGCCGGCCGCAAATGGCATTTCGTGCGCTCCGAAGCCGGGCCCCGGTTGCTGGCGGTGAATGCGGACGAGGGCGAGCCCGGCACGTTCAAGGACCGCTACCATCTCGAGCGCGACCCGCACCGCTTCCTCGAGGGCATGCTGATCGCGGCGTGGGCGATAGACGCGGATGCGATCTACATCTACCTGCGCGACGAGTACCCGGCGGTGCGCGAGATCCTGCTCGAGGCCATTGCCGACCTGGAACGCGCCGGCCTCAACGGCGATCGCGCGATCCACCTGCGCCGCGGCGCGGGCGCCTACATCTGCGGCGAGGAATCCGCGATGCTCGAGAGCATCGAGGGCAAGCGCGGCCTGCCGCGGCACAAGCCGCCGTACCCGAGCCAGGTGGGCCTGTTCGGGCGGCCGACGCTGGTGCACAACGTGGAAACGCTGTACTGGGTGCGCGACATCCTCGAGCGAGGCCCGGACTGGTTCTCCGGCGAGGGCCGCAACGGGCGCCAGGGGCGGCGCAGTTTCTCCGTGTCGGGCAGGGTGAAGGCGCCCGGCGTCAAGTTCGCGCCCGCCGGCATCACCGCGCAGCAACTCATCGACGAGTACTGCGGCGGCATGGCGGACGGCCATGCGTTCAAGGCCTACCTGCCGGGCGGGGCATCGGGCGGCATACTGCCCGCGAGCATGGCGGACATCCCGCTCGACTTCGACACATTGGAGGAACACGGCGGCTTCATCGGCTCGGCGGCCGTGGTGGTGCTTTCGGACAAGGACAGCGTTCGCGATGCGGCGCTCAATCTCATGCGCTTCTTCGAGGACGAGAGTTGCGGCCAGTGCACGCCGTGCCGCGTCGGCACCGAGAAGGCCGTGCAACTGATGTCGGCGCAAACGTGGGACGAAGACCTGCTCGCGGAACTCAGTGGCGCGATGGCGTCGGCCTCGATCTGCGGCCTCGGCCAGGCGGCGCCGAACCCGCTCCTGTGTCTGCTCAGGTATTTCCCGGAGGAGGTATCGTGACCGGGAAGATCACCTTCGTCCTCGACGGCGAGCAAGTCGAGGCACGGCCCGGCGAGACCATCTGGCAGGTGGCGCGGCGCCAGGGCACCGAGATCCCGCACCTCTGCTACTCGCCGGAACCCGGTTACCGCGCCGACGGCAATTGCCGGGCCTGCATGGTCGAGATCAAGGGCGAGCGCGTGCTCGCCGCCTCCTGCATCCGGAAAGCCGTGCAGGACATGGTGGTGAACACCGCCTCGGAGGACGCGCAGCGCGCCCGGCGCCTGGTCATGGAGATGCTGGTCGCCGACCAGCCGGACCGCGAAACGGCGCCCGATCCGCAGTCGAAATTCTGGGCGTGGGCGGAGCGGATGGGCGTCGTGGACAGCCGCTTCCCGCCGCGGGCAAAAACCGACAGCGACTCGAGTCACGCCGCGATCGCCGTGAACCTGGATGCCTGCATCCACTGCAATCTCTGCGTGCGCGCGTGCCGCGAGGTGCAGGTGAACGACGTCATCGGCATGGCCTATCGCGGCCACGGCGCGAAGATCGTGTTCGACTTCGACGACCCGATGGGCGACTCGACCTGCGTGGCCTGCGGCGAATGCGTGCAGGCGTGCCCGACCGGGGCACTGATGGAAGCCAACCTGCTCGACGAGGCCGGCACCCGCCGCGAATTCGAGGATCGGCACGTGGATACGGTGTGCCCTTACTGCGGGGTGGGCTGCCAGACGCGCGTGTACGTCAAGGACGACCGCATCCTCTACGTCGATGGCCGCAACGGCCCGGCGAACGAACAGCGCCTGTGCGTCAAGGGGCGCTTCGGGTTCGACTACATCCACCACCCGCAGCGGCTGACGCAGCCGATGATCCGCCGCGACGACGCACCCAAGGACGGCGGGCTCGCGCTCGACCCGGCGAATCCCTGGACGCACTTTCGCGAAGCGAGCTGGGACGAGGCGCTCGACCGGGCCGCGGCGGGCCTGCGGCAGGTGCTCGATGCCTGCGGCTCTGCAGCCCTCGCGGGCTTCGGTTCGGCGAAAGGCTCGAACGAGGAGGCGTATCTTTTCCAGAAGCTGGTCCGCACCGGCTTCGGCACCAACAACGTCGATCACTGCACGCGGCTGTGCCATGCATCGTCCGTCGCGGCGCTCATGGAAGGCATCGGTTCCGGCGCCGTGACTGCGCCGTTCACCGCGGCGGACGACGCCGACTGCATCATCGTCATCGGCGCGCGGCCTGAGCAGAACCACCCGGTCGCGGCCACGTACCTGAAGAACCGGGCGCAACGGGGCGCGAAACTCGTCGTCGCCGATCCGCGCGGGCAGGGGCTCGGCCGCCATGCCGCGTACAACCTGCAGTTCAAGGCCGGCACGGACGTCGCACTCCTGAACGCGATGCTCCACACGATCATCGACGAGGGTCTGCACGACCCGGGCTACCTGCAGTCGCACACGGAGGGATTCGATGAGCTGGCCGAGCGCGTGAGAGCGTTCCCGCCCGAGGCGATGGCCGAGGTCTGCGGCATCGATGCCGGCACGATCCGCGAGGTGGCGCGCCTCTATGCGACTGCGAAGAACTCGATCATCTTCTGGGGGATGGGTATCTCGCAATCGGTGCACGGCACGGACAACGCGCGCGGACTCATCGCGCTCGCACTGGTGACCGGGCACGTGGGCCGGCCGGGGACCGGGCTGCACCCGCTGCGCGGGCAGAACAACGTGCAGGGCGCGTCCGATGCGGGGCTTATCCCGATGTTCTACCCCGACTACAAGCCGGTGGAAGCCGAGGATGTGCGGCGCCGCTACGAGGCGTTCTGGGGCACCGAACTCGACCCGAAGCGCGGCCTGACGGTCGTCGAGATCATGCACGCGATCCACGCAGGCGATATCCGCGCCATGTACATCCTCGGCGAAAACCCGGCAATGTCGGACCCGGACCAGGCGCACGCGCGTGCGGCGCTGGCGAAGCTCGAACACCTCGTCGTGCAGGATATCTTCCTGACCGAGACCGCATGGCAGGCGGACGTCGTGCTGCCGGCGTCGGCGCATCCGGAGAAGACCGGCACCTTCACCAACACCAACCGGCAGGTGCAGCTCGGCCGCGAGGCCGTGCCGATGCCGGGCGATGCGCGCCAGGACTGGTGGATCACCCAGGAGATCGCGCGGCGCATCGGGCTCGACTGGAATTACGCTCATCCCCGCGACGTGTTTGCGGAGATGGCGGAGATCATGCCGTCGCTCGCCAACATCGCCTGGGAGCGGCTCGAGCGCGAGGACGCGGTGACGTATCCCTGCGATGCGCCCGACCAACCGGGCAACGCGATCATCTTCGGCAGCGGCTTCCCGACGGCGAGCGGCCGCGCCCGGATCGTGCCGACCGAGCTGACGCCGCCGGACGAATTGCCCGACGCCGACTACCCGATGATCCTGACGACCGGGCGCATGCTCGAACACTGGCACACCGGTGCGATGACGCGGCGTGCGGGCATCCTCGACGAGCTCGAGCCCGAGGCCGTGGCTTCGCTGTCGCCGCGCGACATCGAGCGGCTGCAGGTGGAGGCGGGGGACTTCGTGCGCGTATCGACGCGGCGCGGTTCGATCACCCTGCGCGTGCGCCTCGACCGCGAGGTGGCGGAAGGGACGGTGTTCATCCCGTTCTGCTACACGGAAGCGGCGGCGAACCTGCTCACCAACCCTGAACTCGATCCCTTCGGCAAGATCCCCGAGTTCAAGTTCTGTGCCGCGCGGGTCGACCCTGCGGTCAACGGACGCTGACCCCGATTCGATCCCGGCCCGGACCGGCAGGGCACCCGCCCG
>DATIUU010000034.1:0-11411 GCA_035466635.1 Woeseiaceae bacterium | reverse complement strand
ATACGAAAAACAAGATATATTGAACATACCCGTATATCAACGTGGCATTGCCGGCGATCGCGCGCTTGTAGGAGCGGGCCTGGGCCCGCGACCGGGTCGCGGTTCGAGAACCGCTCCTACGGTCAGGGTTGCGCGATGCGTGTCCTGACTTCAGACAGCACGGCCTTGACTCGGGATATGTGGTCCGGACCCATGCGGATCAAGAGCTTCTGGCCGCCGGAAAGAGCCTCCAGTTGCGGGTCCGCGAACTCGTACAGGACGTGCGGCTGCAGCAACCGGACGGGTTCGCCGGGTTCCGGCGTGGCCAGCAGGTGGTCGATGACGGCCACGACGCGGTCGTTGAAATAGCCGTCCGGGTAGCCCAGCTGCGCGAACGCCTCCTGCAACAGCGGGTAGAAGCGGCGGTAGGTGGCGACCAGTGCGTCGAGATCTGCGCCGGCCAACATGTTCACGAGCGCATCGTAACGCGCGTAGTTGTCGGGGCTGAGATAAAACGGCCCGTTCTCGCCGGCGGCAGTGACGACGAAGTTGCCGGGCAACCTGCCGAGCGGCCTGATCTTCTCGGCGACGCGGCCCTGCGTCAGGTTGTCCACCGTCGCGACGGTCTTGTCGATCAGCGCCTCGTCCGCGAGCAGGGGCTCGAGGTCCGGCCCGAAGAGGTCGACGAGCGCCAGTGCGAAGTAGCTGTCGCTTTCCGCGAGCGGCGGCAATTCGACCAGTTCGCCGCCGGCGGGCGTGACGCTCAGCGGTTCGACCGGGTGCAGCGGCCCCGGCGGCGCGGAATCGGCAACGGGCGCCTATTGCCCGACCGGTACCGGCTCCGGCGGCGGCTTGATTTCATCCCACAGGAACCACGCGAGGGCCGCCAGGGCGGCGGCAGCCAGCAACGCGATCAGCCATTTGAGTTCGGTGTTGTCCACGGCGAATGTCCTCTGTCCGGAACGCCATGATAGCGCCGAACAGTGGACGTATGTGCAGTGGCCTGCGTGGTTACTCGTACCTCAACGCCAGTACCGGGTTGGCACGCGCGATACGGATGGCGTGTCCCGCGACCGTGCCCCATGCCAGCAGTGTCGCGGCGATACCGGCCGCAACCAGCACCGGTATGATCATCGTGATCCGGTCCGCGAAGAAATTCAGGTAGATGCTCGACGCGAAATAGGCACCGGGCAGGGCGATCGCCAGGGCCCAGAGTACGGGTGTCGAGAACTGCCACACGAGCAGCCGGGCGATCTGGAACGAACTCGCGCCGAGGACCTTGCGCACGCCGATCTCCTTGGTGCGCTGCGTTGCCATGAAGGCGGCGAGCCCGAACAGGCCGATCAGTGCCAGTGTGAACGCGATGAAAGCGAATCCTGCCAGCGCGGCGTTCATGTACTTGAGAATGTTGTAGACGTCGTTGAAGGTGTCGTCGAGAAAGCGCCCCTGCATCGGGTAGTCCGGAATGACCCGGTCCCATACTTCTTCGATCTGCTCGACGGCGTCCATCATGTTTCCGCCCGTGATACGTACCGAGCCGACGCGCGTGAAGCCCGGTACATACATGTACATCCACGGCTTCTCCGCATTGAACAGGCCGGTGATGTTTTGCGTCGGCGCAACGCCCACGATGACGAATTCCGGAATCGGACCGTCTTCCTCGTTGAAATTGTAGAAGCTCCGGCCGATTGCCTCGGCAGGCGTCGCGATACCCAGCTTCTCCAGCGCCATCTCGTTGACGATCACGTTGACGACCTCGGAACCTTCCAGGTTCGTATCGTTACCAATATCGCGGCTGAGCGGTCTGCCGGCGAGCATGCGGATGTCGTAAGTCTCGAAGTACTCAGGTGACATGCTCATGTATTGCAGTTGGAATTTGCCGGCGGCGTCCCCGGGCTGCAGCGAAATGGTCCACGACGAGTTGTTCTGCTCGTAAGGTACCTGGCTCGAAAAACCGACGCTGTCGACGTTCGGCAGCGCTTCCAGTTCGTGCCGCAGCGTGTCGAGGCGTTCACGAACGTCGTCGACGTTGAGGCGCGTGAGTGTGTATATCTCCGACCGCGGAAACTCGTAGCTGGATTCCTTGATCTTCTCGTTCTGCATGAAGACGATGGCGACCAGGGCCAGCATGAATGCGGAGATCGCGAACTGGGCGCCGATCATCACCGACCGCATCCTGGACCCCTTCCTGCCTTTCCTTGCCGTGTCGCGCAGGGCATCGATCGGGCTGGCGCGCGTAATGAGCCACGCGGGATAGATGCCTGCCAGCAGCCCGACGAGTAATGTCGTTGCAACCAGCCATGGCAACGTGCCCAGGTAATCGATCGTGAGCGCCTTGCCGGCCGCGTTGTTGAGTAGCGGGATTATCACCTCGAGAGCCGCGATCGCGATGACCATTGCGATCGCAGCAATGACCAGGCTCTCGACGAGGAATTGCGTGAGCAGCTGGCGTTGTCCGGCGCCCATCGTCTTGCGCATGCCGACTTCGCGGCTGCGTCCCAGCGACTGGGCCGTGGCGAGGTTGGTGTAATTGACGCAGGCCACCACCAGCACCAGGAAACTCAGCAGCGAAACCACGCTTATGACCGGGAGCCCGATCAGGTCCCAGATTGCCGTGTTCGCATAGCTCAGCGGATGAACGGTGAAATTCGCGATGACTCTTTGCCTGTCCTCGTCGACGATACGGCCGTACAGTTCATCCATCTGCGCCCGCAGCCAGGCGCCGTCCAGGTCCGGGGGAAGCATCACGTACGTCATGTTGTTGATCGACAGGTTGTCCCAGTCGCCGCTGACGTCGAAATCCTGCATACGCGCAAGGGCCTGGATAGCCGCCACGAACTCGAATGGCGCCTCGGAAATCGGGGACGAGGTGAAGTGCGAATTCAGGGGCAGGTCGGCCACGACCGCGGCCACGTGAAAGTCGAACTCATTGTCCAGCGTAACGACTTCGCCAATGACATCCGTCTTGCCGAAGTACTTGATCGCTGTCGATTCAGCGATCAGCAGCGACGTCGGGCTGCCCAGTGCGCTGCTGTCGCCATGGATGTAGTCGAGGTCGAAGATGTCCAGCAGGGCCGGGTCCGAAAACCGTATCGTCTCGTAGAAACTGTCCTGCCCCATCGAAACGAGGTATTCGATCGCCAGGGTCCTCGCGACCGCTTCGACATCGGGAATGTTGGCCTCGATAGCCGGGCCGACTGCGGACTGCACGGCGTTGAACTTGCTCACGCCGACATTGAGCTCGGGGGCTGCCGTGGCGCCGATCGTGTAGATGCGGTCTGCGTTCTCGAAGAACAGGTCGTGTGTGCGCTCGTAGTCGACGAGCAGGCCGCCGAATACGTAGATCGTCAGGCCGATCGCCAGCCCGGTGATGTTAATTGCTGCGAACCCCTTGTATTTGCGCAGGTTTCGCAGCGCGATGATGACGTTGTTCCAGAACATGGGTTGCCTCGCAATGCCGGCCCGATCAGGCGGCGCGCGTGTTGTCGGTAATGATGTGGCCGTCGAACAGGTTGACGGTCCGGTGTGCGTAGTCGGCGTGCGCCGGCGAGTGCGTCACCATCACGATCGTGGTTCCCTCTTTGTTCAGCGAGCGCAGCAGGTCCATGACCTCCTGGCCGTGCACGGAGTCGAGGTTGCCGGTGGGCTCGTCGGCGAGTATCAGCGGCTGGTCGCCGACCACCGCGCGGGCGACGGCGACGCGCTGCTGCTGTCCACCCGACAACTGCCCGGGCATGTGTTTTGCGCGATGCGCAATGCCCATCCGGTCCATGACCGCGTCGACGCGCTGCTTGCGCTTCGAGGCCGGCATGTTGTGATACAGGAGCGCCAGTTCGATATTCTCGGCAACGGTGAGTTCGTCTATGAGGTTGAAGCTCTGGAAGATGAAGCCGATGTTCATCTTGCGGATCGAGCTGCGCCTTGCCTCGGAATAGGGGGCCACGTTCTCGTCGAAAAAGAAGTAGTCACCTTCGGAAGGATTGTCGAGCAGGCCGATGATGTTCAGCAGTGTCGACTTGCCGCAGCCGGACGGCCCCATGATCGCGACGAACTCCTCCTGTGCGATTTCCAGGTTGACGCCGTTCAAGGCGACGGTTTCGATTTCGTCCGTCTGGTAGACCTTGTAGAGATTGTGCAGCTTGAGCATGTCGTTCCCCTTGTCAGCAGGGTTGATAGGAATGGGTCAGTCGGCGTCGAGCACCAGCCGGTCCATGCCGGTGAAGCTCGTGTACGGTGACGTGATCACGCGCTCGCCCGGCTCCAGGCCGTCGAGCACCTCGATGAAATCGGTATTGCGGCGGCCGAGGCGCACGGTGCGCCTGATGGCCTCCGAGCCGTCCGGCGCCACGACGAACACCCAGTTGCCGCCGGTTTCCTGGTAGAAGGAGCCGTTCGGGATCAGGACCGCGTCGGAGTTGTCGCCGAGCGTCAGGCGCAGCTGCAACGTCTGGCCGCGACGCAGCCCTGCGGGCTCCTCGGCGAAGGCCATGTCGACCTCGAACTGCCCTTCTTTGACCTGCGGGTAGATCTTCACGACCTCGAGATCGAGGTCGCGGCCATTGTGGGCAGCGGTCGCGGTCTGGCCGATGTCGACCCGGCCGAGGTAGAACTCGTCGATGCGCGCATTGAGCTTGTAGCCATCGGGATCGTCGATCTGGCCGAGGCGTCCGCCGCGGACGATCGACTCCCCGATCTCGACATCGAAACCGGAGAGCTTGCCAGCGACGGGGGCGCGCACGTTGAGGTCGTCGAGATTCTTGCGCGCCAGCGCAAGGCTGGTCTCGAGCTGGCTGCTTGCGGTCCGCAGCTGCCTGAGCTGTTCTTCCTGCAGCCGGGCGTCGGTGGCCTGGCTCTCGAGCGTCACCGCGCGGCGCCGCTCGTAATAGGTCAGCTCGTCCTGCAGTTCGTCGAGCGTGGACTTGGACACGAGTTCCTTCGCCGCAAGATCGCGCTGCCGTTCGATGCTGCGGCTCAGGCGCGTGACCTGGTAATCGATCTCGACCAGGTTGCGGCGGTGCGCGAGGCGATTCTGCTCGAGCTGCAGCTCGAGCGTACGCATGAAGTTCAGCTGTTCCGTGACCGCCGCCTCGCGGCCGAGAACCTCGAGCTGCAGGTTGGTATTGGACAGGCGCACGATCGGGTCGCCGGCCGCGACGACGGCGCCGTCCTCGACCAGGACTGCCTCGACGCGGCCGCCCTCGACGGCGTCGAGATAGACGGTGCTGCGCGGCACCAGCCTGCCGCGCAACGGGATGAAATCCTCGAAGGTGCCCACGGTGACGTCGGATACGGCAATGCGCTGCGCGTTCACGCTGAGGCTGCGTCCCGCGAGCAGCGTGCTGACCAGCCATGCCGCGAACAGCAGCACGAGCAGCCCGGCAACCCCGGCCACCAGCTTGCGGCCGAAGGGCGTCTTTCTCGTGACGCGCCGGTCCATGCCCTGGCCGGAGACGGACCGCTGGCTGTCCTGTTGTGCCTCCCTGAGACTCGAGATCTTGTTCACTGGCATTCCCGTGGTGGTCGCAAAAGCCCTTTGCCAATGACATAGCAATAGCCGTGCCAACTTGCTAACGGGTTGTTTTTGATCGCCAAACAGGCTCGGGATGACCGTGAACTGTACGCCTGCGGACAGTGGGTGTACGATTCCGGACAGTTCCCGGGGCGCGGCACATGAGCAAGATCGGCACCATCCTGGTCGTCGATGACGACGACGACATCCTCACGGCGGCGCGGCTGTTGCTGCGGCGCCGTTTTGCCGAGGTGATTACCTGCCGGCGGCCCGACCGCATCCCCGACCTGATGCAGCGGCACACGTTCGACACGGTCTTGCTGGACATGAACTTCGGCCCCGGCGAGTCCTCGGGGCGGCAGGGCCTCGAATGGCTCGAGCGCATCCTCGGGATCGATCCCGAGGCAGTGGTGATCATGATCACCGCGCACGGCAGCCTCGCTACCGCGGTCGAGGCGATGAAGCGCGGTGCCACCGATTTCGTGACCAAGCCCTGGCAAAACGAGAAGGTCGTCGCGACGGTGTCCGCGGGCGTGGAACTGCGGCGCAGCCGCAGCGAGAGCGCCACGCTGCGGCGCGCCAACGCAGCGCTGCGGCAGGCATCCGGCGCCGTGCCCCAGGACATCATCTCGGAATCGGCCGCCATGCAGGCCGTCTTTTCGATCGTCGAGCGGGCCGCACCGACCGACGCCAGCGTGCTGGTCCTCGGCGAGAACGGCACCGGCAAGGAACTCATCGCCCGGCGCCTGCACGCAATGTCATCGCGGGCAGGGCAGGTCTTCCTCGCCGTCGACATGGGCGCGATCAGCGAGTCGTTGTTCGAGGCCGAACTGTTCGGCCACCGCAAGGGCGCGTTCACGGGCGCGAACGAGGACCGGCTGGGCCGCTTGCAGGCGGCCGACGGCGGCACACTGTTCCTGGACGAAATCGGCAACCTGCCGCTGCACCTGCAGGCCAAGCTGCTGAGCGTGCTGGAACAGCGCAAGGTCACGCCGGTGGGCGCGGACCGCCCGCAGTCCTTCGATGTGCGGGTGATCTCGGCGACCAATACGCCCATCGAGCACCTCCGCGACGCCGATCTTTTTCGCCCGGACCTGCTGTTCCGCCTGAACACCGTGGAGATAACGATTCCGCCGCTGCGCGAGCGCAGGGACGACATCCTGCCGATCGCACGCCACTACGCCGGGGGCTACGCGAGGAAATACGGCAAGGCCGCGCGCGTGTTTTCGCGGCCCGCCGAGGACGCGCTGCTGGCCTACGACTGGCCCGGCAACGTGCGCGCGCTCCGGCACTCGGTCGAGCGTGCGGTGATCCTGACCAGCGGTGACCGTATCGAGCCGGCGGACCTGCAGCTCGACTACCCGGGCGCCGACCTGGCACCACCGGCGCCTGCAGCGATCCCGACGATCCTGAATCTCGACGAAATGGAAAAGGCCACCATCGGGCGGGCGCTGCGCAAGCACGGCTTCAACATTTCGCGTGCCGCGGCGGAGCTGGGATTGACGCGCGCGTCGCTTTACCGGCGCATGGAAAAGCATGGTATTTAGGCATTTCGTCGTTGCACTGATCCTGCGCCTGGCGCTGGTCGGCATCGGCATGGCGCTGGTGGTCTGGCTCGTCCTGCAGCCGGGGTACCACAGCGCGACACTGCTGGCGGCGATCGTCCTCGCGGTGCTGGTCGCCGGGTTGTGGCGCTACGTGAGCCGCACGAATCGCGAGGTGGCGCGGTTCCTCGATGCCGTGCGCTTCGCCGATTATTCGCAGCGGTTCGATTTCGAGGCGGCGGGCTCCGGTTTCGCGGACCTCGGGCGCACGTTCACCGCCATCATGGACGAGCTGCGCGCGCGGCGCAGCGGCCAGGAATCCGAGATGCGCCATCTCAAGGCGCTCATCGAGCACATCCCGGTGCCGCTGATGACGGTACACGCCGATGATGCGATCACGCTGCAGAACAACGCGGCCCGCCGGCTGTTCGGGGCGACGCACGTCACGCGCGTGGGCGACCTCAGGCAGTTCGGGCCCGGCTTTGCCCGGGCGGTCGACGAGGCCATTCCCGGCGACCGGCAGCTGGTGACGTTCACGGTCGAGGGCGCCGAATACCAGCTGACGCTCGCCGCTACGGAGATCGTCATCGACGGCGGCCGCGAGCGGCTGATATCGCTGCAGGACATCCAGTCCGAGATCGATGCCACGCAGGCGGAAGCATGGCAGGACCTCGTGCGCGTACTGACGCACGAGATCATGAACTCCATTACGCCCGTCACGTCGCTGGCGCAGACGGCGGCCGAACTCGTCGACGACGTCGTGCGCGGCACCGGGCCGGAGGCGCCATTCGCGGAGGAACTCGAGGACGTGCAGAACGCCGTGTCGACGGTCGCGAGGCGTTCCGACAGCCTGCTGCAGTTCATCGACAGTTACCGGCAAATCACGCGGCTCGCGCCGCCCGAGAAGAAACGCGTGGCGCTCGCGGACCTGTTCGACACGGTGACAAGCCTTGCGGCCGCGGAGTGGAACGACCCCAAGGTGTCGCTGTCGGCGTCGGTCGAGCCGTCGGGTCTCTACGTCTATGCCGATCGCGACCTGCTCGAGCCGGTGCTCCTGAACCTGCTGCGCAACGCCTGGCAGGCGACCCGGGGCACGGCAGACCCCGTCGTCGAGCTGCGCGGACGCCTCAACCGGCGCGGCAACACGGTCATCGAGATCGACGACAACGGCCACGGCGTCCCGGCCGAGATCGCGACGAAGATATTCGTACCTTTCTTCACGACGCGGGAGGGCGGATCGGGGGTCGGCCTGGCCCTCGCCCGGCAGGTCATGATCGCCCACGGCGGCTTTATCCGGCTCGGTCAAAAAAAGGCCGCTGGTACGGTTTTCACGCTGACGTTCTGACGGCCATTCGACCAAAGCATAGAGTAGGTATGAACCACGATGTCGATGCCGACCGCCAGCGGAGATCATGCGAAGTGCTGTGCTGCCTTGTCGGCGCGCACACGGGACGACGCGTGCAGGGACGCGAAAACCAACTGTCAGCCGGCAGGCCAACAGCCCGAATGCATCCACGCACCAGGGGAGAGTTGTTATGCCCGCCCAAGAAACCTTCTATGAGGTGATGCGCCGACACGGCGTCACCCGCCGGAGTTTCCTGAAGTTCTGTAGCCTTACCGCCGCGAGCCTCGGCCTCGGACCGGAGTTCGCCGGGACGATCGCGCACGCCCTCGAGACCAAGCCACGCACTCCCGTGATCTGGCTGCACGGCCTCGAGTGCACCTGCTGCACCGAGTCGTTCATTCGCTCCAGCAACCCGCTGGCGAGCGACGTCATCCTGTCGATGATCTCGCTGGACTACGACGACACGATCATGGCCGCCGCGGGCCACCAGGCCGAGGAAATACTGCAACAGACCATCGAGAAATACGATGGCCAGTACATCCTGGCGTGCGAGGGCAACCCGCCGCTGAACGAAGACGGCATGTACTGCATGCAGGCCGGCCGGCCGTACGTCGAGAAGCTGCGCCACATGGCCGAGCACTGCAAGGCGATCATCGCCTGGGGCTCCTGTGCATCGTGGGGCTGCGTGCAGGCCGCACGGCCCAACCCGACCCAGGCCGTGCCGATTCACAAGGTGATCCTCGACAAGCCGATCGTGAAGGTGCCGGGCTGTCCGCCCATCGCCGAAGTCATGACCGGCGTCATCACCTACATGCTTGCGTTCGACCGCCTGCCGCCGCTGGACAGGCAGGGCCGGCCGCAGATGTTCTACGGGCAGCGCCTGCACGACAAGTGCTACCGGCGGCCGCATTTCGATGCCGGCCAGTTCGTCGAGAAGTTCGACGACGAGGGCGCTCGCAAGGGCTACTGCCTTTACAAGGTCGGCTGCAAGGGCCCGACCACTTATAACGCCTGCTCGACGATCGAGTGGAACGGTGGACTGTCGTGGCCGGTCAAGTCGGGTCACGGCTGTCTCGGCTGCGCCGAAGACAACTTCTGGGACAAGGGCAGTTTCTACAGCCCGGTCACCAACCTGGGCGTCACGGGCAACGTCGAATCGACGGCCGACACCATCGGCGCCACGCTTGCAGGCGCAGCGGCCATCGGCGTTGCGGCGCACGCGGTCGCATCGGGAATTGCCAAGGCAACCGGCAAAAAGTCGAAGCCGGCAGAGGAGGTGAGCAATGGCTAGCATAACCACGCCGAACGGCTTCGAACTGGACAACAGCGGCCAACGCGTGGTCGTTGATCCGATCTGCCGTATCGAGGGTCATCTTCGCATCGAGGTCAACCTCGACGAAAACAACGTCATCCGCAACGCGGTATCGACCGGCAACATGTGGCGCGGTCTCGAGGTGATCCTGAAAGGCAGGGATCCGCGCGACGCATGGGCGTTCACGGAGCGTATCTGCGGCGTCTGCACGGGCGTGCACGCGTTGCAGTCGGTGCGCGCGGTGGAAGACGCGCTCGGCATCGATATTCCGACGAATGCGAACCACATCCGCAACCTGATGATGCTGACGCAGTATTGCCACGACCACATCGTGCATTTCTATCACCTGCACGCGCTCGACTGGGTCGACGTGGTCAGCGCATTGAGCGCCGACCCGAAGGCGACCTCGCTGCTGCAGCAGGCGATCAGCCCGTGGCCGAAATCGTCACCGGCTTATTTCCGGGACGTGCAGAACCGGCTGAAGCGCTTCGTCGAGTCCGGCCAGCTCGGCCCGTTCGCCAACGCCTACTGGGGCAGCCCGGCTTACAAGCTGCCGCCGGAAGCCAACCTGATGGCGACGACGCACTACCTCGAGGCGCTGGATTTCCAGAAGGAAATCGTCAAGATCCACACCATCTTCGGCGGCCGCAACCCGCACCCGAACTGGGTGGTCGGCGGCATGCCGTGCTCGATCAACGTCGACGACGCGGGCGCCGTCGGTGCCGTGAACATGGCCTGGCTCAACATGGTCTCCGACATCATCGACCAGACCATCACGTTCACCGACCAGGTCTACATCCCCGACCTCAAGGCGATCGCGTCGTTCTACAAGGACTGGGGCTACGGTGGCGGATTGTCGGGCAAGAACGTGATGTCGTACGGCGAATTCCCGGCTTACGCCAACAACCACAGCAACGACAGCCTGATGCTGCCGAACGGCGCCATTCTCAACGGCGACCTGAGCACGGTCTACGACGTGGACGTCCGCGACCCCGAACAGGTGCAGGAATTCGTTGCGCACTCCTGGTACGAGTACCCGGACGAGGCGGTCGGCCTGCATCCGTGGGACGGCATCACGGAACCGAAATTCCAGCCCGGCCCGAATTTCAAGGGCACGCGCACCGCGATCGAGCAGCACGACGAATCCGGCAAGTACTCCTGGCTGAAGGCGCCGCGCTGGAAGGGCAACGCGATGGAAGTGGGGCCGCTGGCCCGCTACCTCGTCGCCTACGCCCGCGGGGTGGACGAAGTCAAGGAGCCGGTCGACCGGCTGCTTGCCGACCTCGAGCTGCCGGTGACGGCCCTGTTCTCGACGCTCGGCCGCACCGCGGCGCGCGGGCTCGAGAGTTCCTGGGCAGCGCACAAGATGCGTGACGTGTTCGACGAGATGATGGCGAACCTGAAGCGTGGCGACACGGCGACGGCGAACATGGAGAAGTTCGACCCGGCGACCTGGGAGGCGGACGTCAAGGGCGTCGGCTACGGCGAGGCGCCGCGCGGTTCACTCGGCCACTGGATCCACATCAAGGACACCAGGATCGAGAGCTACCAGTGCGTCGTACCGTCGACGTGGAATGCGTCGCCGCGCGACCCGGCCGGCAATATCGGCGCCTACGAAGCGGCGCTGCTCGGCACCCCGATGGTGAATCCGGAACAGCCGCTGGAGATCCTGCGGACGATCCACAGCTTCGACCCCTGCCTCGCCTGTGCCTCGCACATCAT
>DATIUU010000033.1:0-5969 GCA_035466635.1 Woeseiaceae bacterium | reverse complement strand
TTCTCGGCCGGTGCCGCCGGCCGCACCTGTTCCGCGGTATTGCCGCCGCCTTCCTGGCTCGCCTGGGCCAGGTACTCGGCGCGGTCGGGCCGGTCGATGTCCTGGTCGGGGTCGGCGACGATGGTGACCTCGAGCGATATGGCGTCGGTGAAGTCCTCGAGCATCGCCGGGTTGAAGGTGACGCCGATGATCAGGATGCCGTGCAGCAATGCCGCCAGGAACAGCATGGCCGGCAAACGGTCCGGCGGCGGCTCGGCGAGCTGTCGCAGCTCCTCGAGCGGGTCGGCTTTTAGCGCGAAATCGGCCATAGGTCGGGGTTACGGTACTGGCGCGAATGATGGTGCATAGTTGCCAGAAAAACAAGCGCTTAGAAGATGTTCTTCCTGTAGGAGCGGGCCTGGGCCCGTGAACCGGTGCGGCCCGCAAAACACGCCTCGCGCTGGTGCTGCCTGTAGGAGCGTGCCTCGGCGCGCGAACCGGTCGCGGTTCGAGAACCGCTCCTACAGGAGCGACTCGAAGTTTACCGCGGCAGCGGCGCCGGCCATGAGACCTGTGTCACCTCTTGCGGCCGAGGCGGCGCTCGATCGCGTCGAACATCAGGCCGGCCGTATTGAGATCGAACTGCGCGTCGATCTCGCGCATGCCCGTGGGGCTCGTGACGTTGACCTCCGTGAGGTAATCGCCGATCACGTCGATGCCGGCGAAGACGACCCCGGCGTCACGCAGCACGGGCCCTACCCGGGCACTGATCTCGCGGTCGCGATCGGACAGCGGCTGGCCCTTGCCGGTCGCGCCCATGACGAGGTTGCCGCGATTGTCGTCCGCCGACGGGATGCGCGCGAGCGCGTAGGGCACGGGCTCGCCGTCGAACAGCAGGATGCGCTTGTCGCCCAGCGAGATCTCGGGGATGTAGGCCTGTGCCATGGCGAATTGCCGCCCGTAGTCGGTCAGTGTCTCGAACACGACGTTGGCGTTCTTGTCGCCCTTGCGGATCACGAAGATCGAGCGGCCGCCCATGCCGCCGAGCGGCTTCACCACGACGTGACCGTGCTCGGCGAGGAAGGCCCGCATCTCGCCCATGGAACGCGTGATCAGGGTCTGCGGGACGCAGTCCGGGAACCAGGCAGTGAAGACTTTCTCGTTCATGTTCCGGAGCGCCGCGGGATCGTTCATGATCAGTGCCCCCGCGGTCCTGGCCCGGTCCAGTATGTAGGTGGTGTAGATGTACTCCATGTCGAACGGCGGGTCCTTGCGCATGAGGATCACGTCGAGTTCGCCAAGCGCGATCTCGCGCTCCTCGCCGAAGCGCCACCAGCAGGTGCGGTCGTCCACCACGTTGAGTCGCCGGGAACGGCCGAAGGCCGTGCCGGAAACGAGCTTCAGATCGGACTGGGTGAAATAGCTGATTTCCGCGCCGCGGCGTTCCGCCTCGAGAAGCATGGCGAGCGAACTGTCCTTGTAAGGCGTTATCGACTCGATCGGATCCATTACGATGCCGACGCGCAGCGGTTTTGTGGCCATCTTGGGTACTGGTTCCTGTTATTTTCCGACGCCGCCAACTATACAGCGCAGTGGACGCAACCGTGCCCGTTTTCGTCGCATAATGCGTCTGCGGCGCGCGTCGTAGCGGGACTTATGTCAATATGGTACAAGACAACTCCCCGAGCGAATCCCTGGTGCCTGGCGACCGTCGTTCGGGAGTCCGGGGGGTTGGAACAACGTCGCATAGATTCGCATGATCGTGAGGAAATCCGGTGTCCAGTAGTGCATCTCGAAGTCTCTCAGGCCTCAAGATTCTGGTTGTCGATGACAGCAAGACCATCCGCCGCACGGCAGAGACCCTGCTGACCAAGGAGGGTTGCCAGGTCTTCACCGCCATCGACGGCTTCGATGCGCTGTCCAAGATCGCGGATCACCAGCCCGACCTGATCTTCGTGGACATCATGATGCCGCGGCTGGACGGCTACGAGACCTGCTCGCTGATCAAGCACAACAAGATGTTCAAGGCGACCCCCGTGATCATGCTGTCGAGCAAGGACGGCCTGTTCGACCGGGCGCGTGGCCGAATCGTCGGCTCGGAGCAGTACCTCACGAAACCGTTCACCAAGGACGAGCTGCTGGGCGCCGTATCGAACCAGATCGGCTAGGGCGCGGCACACGTTGTCATTACTCTGCAGAAGGAAGCACTGATGGCAGTCATTCTCATCATTGACGATTCGCCGACCGAGTTGCACCTGTTCCAGGGCATGCTCGAGCGGCATGGCTTCGAAACGCTCGTTGCCGACAGCGGTGAGGAGGGTCTGCGGCAGGCGCAGAGCTCGCGGCCCGACTGCATACTCATGGATGTGGTGATGCCCGGCATGAACGGCTTCCAGGCGACCCGCAAGCTCAACCAGGATCCGAAGACGTCCAGCATCCCGGTCATCATCATCACCAACAAGGACCAGGAGACGGACAAGATCTGGGGCATGCGGCAGGGAGCCGTCGAGTACCTGGTCAAGCCGGTTCGGGAAAACGAACTCGTGGCGAAGATCAACGCTGTAATGGCCGACTGAATGAGTGCGCCCGCCGAGCTCGCGTCCCTCGTCAGGCAGCCCTTCGAGCTGCTGCGTGAGATCGAGCGCCGCAGCCTGGCGGCACATTCGGGTGCCGGCGGCGCGGCGCTGCCGTCGGAGTGGGTCGGCATCGGTTTTCGCATCGGCGACGAGCAGTTCGTCGCCAGCCGCGAACAGGTCCGCGAGGTGCTGATGCTGCCCGACTCCAAGACGCGCGTTCCCGGCGCCAGGCGCTGGCTGCTGGGCATCGCGAACCTGCGCGGGCACCTGCTGCCGCTGGTCGACCTGAAGTTGCTGCTCGGCAGCGGCAGGACGACCCTGCGCCGGACCACTCGCGTGATTTCGGTCAATCACCGTGAAATCCCGGCGGGTCTCGTCGTGGACGAAGTGCAGGGATTCCGGCGTTTCGGGGAGCACGAATTCTCGGATACGCGGCCGGAGACGGCCGTGCGTTGCGGGCGTTACCTCGCGGGCGAGTACCGCCGCGGCAACGAGAGCTGGCCGATCTTCGACCTGTTCGCGTTCGTGGAAAGCAACTTGTTCCTGCAGGCGGCGGACGAATGACCGCGCAGCCGACAGCACCGGAAAGCCGCCGGGCTGGAGTCATTTACCGGGTTACACCTCATGGCCAAGAAAACTGACACAACCAACCTGTTCCGTATCGTGGCGCTGCTTGTCGCGCTTGCCCTGCTGGCCGCCGCGGCGATCGTCTACCTGCAGCCATCCGGCAGCGGCGCGGCGTCGGCGGAGCTTGCGGCACTGTCGCAGGCCATTCCCGTGCGCACGGCCAATGCCCTGGCCGGTCGCGACGGTGCGTTCGACGTGCTCGAGCGGGACCTCGGCAGGATGGCGGAATTGCGGCGCAGTTCGGGCGCGCCCGGCAGCGCCGGCGACTGGCAGCAGCTCGAGTCCCGGGCGTCGGCGATTCTCGGCAGGCGTGCGGCGATCGAGGCCGCCGGCGGCCTGCGCAGGACCGCCAACGACATCGTAAAGCTGTCCGACGAACTGCTCGCGCGCTCCGGCTCGACGTCGGTGATGCAGGAGGCGCAGCAGCGCGCGAGTGATATCGCGAGCGCCGCGTCCGGGCTGCGCGGCAGTGCGGACATCGGCGCCGCCCTGGCGGCCGTCACCCGCAACGCCGAGTTCCTGCGCTCCGTGAGCGATGCCCTCGCCGGAGAATCGAGCCCGCTCGACGTGGCGCCGCTGGATGCCGAGGGGCAGGCTGCGGTGGTCGAACCGCTGACGGCTTTGATCGCGGAGCTGGAAGCGCATACCGCAACGGTGCGGGACAATACCGCCCAGCTCACCGGCATCGGTGCGGCCCAGCAGGAAGTTGCCGCGGCCGCCAATACGCTGGCGGACGCGTTCCGTGGCAGTGGCGCGAGCGGTTCGCTGCCGGGCTTGCTGTCGAGCGGCTGGCTGCCGGTCGGGCTGATCCTGTTTGCCCTGGCATTGGTGGTCGTGCTGGTCCTGCTCAACGTGCGCATGGCCACGTTCGAGCGCCAGGCACGCGACCAGGGGCAGCAGAACGAGCGGAACCAGCAGGCGATCCTGCGCCTGCTCGACGAGATGGGCAGCCTCGCCGACGGCGACCTGACCGTCGAGGCAACCGTCACGGAGGACATTACGGGTACGATCGCCGATTCGTTCAACTACGCGATCGAGGAACTGCGCAAGCTGGTGACCACGGTCAACGAGACCGCCATCATGGTCGATTCGGCCGCCAAGCAGACGGAGAGCGCCGCCGTCCACATGTCGAGAGCCGCGGACAACCAGGCACGCGAGATCAACGCGGCAACCGAATCGATCGTGTCGATGGCCAAGTCGATCGAGGAAGTGTCCGGCAACGCCGAGCGCTCGTCGGACGTTGCGCGCCACTCGGTCGAGGTGGCGCACAAGGGCGGCGAGGCGGTGCGGCGCACCATCGACGGCATGAACGCCATCCGCGAGACCATCCAGGACACCTCCAAGCGCATCAAGCGCCTCGGCGAGAGCTCGCAGGAGATCGGCAACATCGTCGAGCTGATCAACGACATCGCCGAGCAGACCAACATCCTGGCGCTGAATGCCTCGATCCAGGCATCCATGGCGGGCGAGGCCGGGCGCGGGTTCGCGGTCGTTGCCGATGAAGTGCAGCGTCTCGCGGAGCGCTCGACCAATGCCACCAAGCAGATCGAGGTGCTGGTCAGCACCATCCAGTCGGACACCAAGGAAGCGGTCGTGTCCATGGAGCGCAGCACGACGGACGTTGTCGGTGGCGCCCTGCTCGCCGAGAACGCGGGCGCCGCGCTCGACGAGATCGAGCAGGTGTCCAACCAGATCGCCAGCCTGGTCCAGAACATCTCGAGCTCGGCGCGCGAGCAGGCCGGTTCGGCGGCCGACGTGACGCGCCGCACGACCCGTCTGCGCGAAATCAGCGAGCAGACCGGCAAGGCCACGACGGCGACGGCCGCTGCAATCTCCAAACTGTCGGAATTTGCGTCGCAGCTGAGGAAGAGCGTGGCCGGCTTCAGGCTGCCCGAAGACGCTCTTTCCGGCACCCTGCGCATGACGACGACGTCCTCCAACACGACGGGCGTGCAGCCGGGCAAGAAGACGGGCACGGGCTGACAGCAAGGAAACGATGACGGGCGACACCGGCACAACCGACGCACGCAGGCAGGACGGGATCACGGGTCCCGTCAACGCACTCGCCATCATCAGCAACGAGCTGATGGAGACGATCCGCAATGCGCACCTTGCCATCGAAGACTGCGTCGACGGGCGCGGCGGTTCGCAGGCGCTCGTGCGGGCGGCCGGCCTGCTGCACCAGGCACGCGGCGCACTGCAGCTTGCAGAGACCTACGGCGCGGCGCTGCTCGCCGAGGAGATGGAACTCGCCTGCAAGTATCTCGCGGCACTGCGGCCCGGCAAGGGCCGGGAGGACGGCCTCGATGCGCTGACGCGAGCGATGGTGCAGCTGCCGTCCTACATCGAACGCCTGCTCGGCGGCGGCCGGGATATCGCGCTCGTGCTGCTGCCGATGCTGAACGACCTGCGCGCGGCGCGCGGCGAACCGCTGCTGTCCGAGGGCACCCTGTTGTTGCTGAACCTGTCGCCGAGCCGCAACGAGACCGCGATGGCGCGGCCCGAGGCCGGCGCCGAGGACCCGGTCACGGTCGCAAGGCGCCTGCGCCCCAAGTTCCAGCTGGCGCTGCTCGGCTGGATCAAGGGCGGCAATACCCAGCAGCACCTGGCCACCCTCGCCAAAGTCGCGGCGGCGCTGGAGAACTCCGCCACCCGCGACGACATGTACCAGTTGTGGTGGGTGACGGGCGGCGTGCTCGAATCCCTGCAGAACGGCGGCCTCGAGACGTCGGTCGCGTTGAAGCGCCTGCTGGGGCAGGCGGACCGGCAGATCAAGTTCGTGATCGA